>JAUUVE010000032.1 GCA_030589715.1 Desulfobacteraceae bacterium
GTGCAATATTTTCCGAGGATGGATTTATGGTCTTGAATGGCTCCAATTCGTTTAAGAACTTATGATCCAATTCATCCAAGGCCCTCTTGGTCGCCTCCTTGACCACCCTGAAATCGATCACCAATCCGTCTTTTCCCAGCCTCTCGCCGCTAATATATACTTCAATTTTCCAATTGTGGCCGTGGAGCTTTTCGCATCCGCCTTCAAACTCCCTGAGCTGGTGAGCTGCGGCAAACTGCGAGATTATCTTCAATTCATACATGACAGTTATTCTTCAACTTGTTGTTCTTTCATTGCTTTTTCTTTGCCCTTAAACCCATTGCCGCACTCGGTACACTTTCCATCGATAAGAATACCCGTACATGTCCCGTCAGGGCACAGGACCCTGTCTTCCAAATCAAAATCATTGTCTACCTCGGCACCACCCTCGTCTCCGGCAACGCCTTCATGGTTCACGCTCAGCTTAGACCCACAGTCCATGCAATAACTTGCGCCTTCAGGTACAGTAGATTCACATTGAGGGCAGGGACTGCCCGGTATCTCTTGATCACAGTGGGGGCATTTCATTTTTCAAACCTCCTTTATCATTTGGTGACACATCAACTCCCCTTATATCCAGTGGTTGGACTAACAGCGGCCTTTACCCCGATGTTGCATTAAAATTCACCCGGGTGCACGAAACATGATGCCATACAAGTAAAAATTGCCAATTGATGCTATCGCAGGACTTCATCAAATGTGAACCCCGATGTTGAAATCAATGGCCGTTTTTTGGCAAGCTCTACGACCTTCTGCAACATCGGGGTTTACATTTATAAATATTCGGCTTCTATGTCTATCCATAGATTGACAACACGGTTCTTGTCAATTGAGGAATAGCCGGCAAAAGGGCATACTGAGACGTACCGCGGGGGGCACCGCTGCTCTACTAGCAATTAGAAGGGGCATCCGGATTTTTTGCCCCGGGTCTTGTTACCTCCCCCCAATAGAATTGGCAGGTTCCTAGCCCTTCTTGGAGGTTATGGTCTGAAAGGAGGTAATCTGCTGTTTTACCCTGGTGCTTTTACATTTTGGGCACCGGAATTTTTTCTTTTCATATTTCGAAATAGTCAAAGTATCGGTAAAGGGTTTATTGCATTTTACACACATAAATTCATAAGTGGGCATAATCCACCTCCATATTCCTAACCCGGATAAACCGGAAAATTGAAAATTGAAGATTTGTTGGGCTCGCTTCGCCTCTTCAACGCGGGCAATTGATAATGTTCGGCAAAGAGGCCGCCCAAGTCCGTTAACTGAGCTAAGTACCAAAAACAATATGGCTTTTGCCGCTGTTGTCAAGGGTCTTCATAGAAGCACCCTCAAGCCTTTTTCCTTTAGATATTCCTTTACCTGCCTAATGCTCAGGATACGGTAGTGAAAGACAGAGGCCGCCAGCAGGACCTGGGCCCCACCCTTAACAACTACTTCATAGAAATGCTCCAAGGTCCCGGCTCCCCCTGAAGCGACCACTGGGATATCAACAACGTCAGAAACGGCCTTTGTGAATTCCAGATCGTAACCGGCCTTGGTTCCATCACCATCCATGCTGGTGGGGAGAATAACTCCCACCCCCAGTTCCTGGCACTCCTTTGCCCATTCAATAGCATCCTTCTCTACCGGTTTGGTCCCGCCTGAAACCACCAGTTCAAAACCGGAAGGCATCTTTGGGTTTCTCCTGGCATCCACTGCCACGGTTATCCTCTCTTTACCGAATTTCTCCGACGCCTCTAGTATGAGGTCGGGATCACGAACAGCGGCGCTATTCATTGAAATCTTGGTAGCCCCGACCTCAAGGACCTCCTCAATATCTTCCAGACCTGCGATCCCTCCTCCGACCGTCAAGGGGATATCTATCACAGATGCGACCTGTCTCACCCACTCCAACCTGGTCTTTCGGTTTTCTAAGGTAGCTGCAATGTCCAACATGGCCAGTTCGTCAGCACCCTCCTCCTGATAGAACCCCGCATTTTCAACCGGGTTACCCGCATCTTTGAGGTCCACAAAATGAATCCCCTTGACTACCCTCCCATCCTTCATGTCAAGGCAGGGCATTATCTTAATCGTGTCTACCATACATAACCTCCCTCCATTGTTGATATCTCAAAGTCAACCCTACCAGAAAAAATCCCTCCATTCAAGCTAAACTCGGTGTTGAAGGTGTCTCAAAATCTGAAATTGCTTGACAATCCCCTTGTTTTCCTTATATTTGTTCCCTGTTTTGGCTATTCTTATAAATCTTTAAGCGGTCTGGGGCCTTGTCCCATTTGGTGGTCGATCCAGGGGACATACGGCCGGAGGCAAATATTGGAGCACCAAATGGAAATGAAAGTTATAAGTTCTCTCGAGTACCAGCCCCCATCCATAAAGGCAGGATACACAGATCATATCCTCCAGGTGGATTTAGAGTCATATACAATATCCCAACTGAACTTGCCACTCGATTTCAAGGACAGATATATAGGCGGCCGGGGTTATGCCCTGAAATTGATCTGGGATGGGACCTCCGAGAATACCCGTTATGATAGTCCTGAGAACCTCCTGGTTATGGCGAGCGGTCCATTGGGTAATGAACCCAGATTCCCGGGGAGTGGAAAGTTTATCGTGGGCACCATCTCGCCCCTTACAGACACCTTCGTGGATTCCAATATCGGAGGACATTTTGCCCCTCTGCTAAAGCTCTGCGGGTTTGATGCCTTGGCGATTTCCGGCATCTCTCATAAGGAGGTGGTCCTCACTGTAGACTCTGATAAGGGCATCATCCAGATCGCTGAGGCCCCCTCTTTTGGTGAGGAGACAGACAGCGGTGCCCTTTCATATGGAGAGGCCCTTCTAAAATATGTCAATAACGGGGAGTTCGATGAAAATATTGCGGCCGTAACAGCGGGCATTGGGGCCCTAAATACAAGATTCGGGATCATAAACAGCCTCTTTTATGACAGGCGCAGGGGAAGAATACGATCCAAACAGGCAGGCAGGGGGGGCACCGGTACTGTGATGCGAACCAAAGGCCTTAAGGCCGTTACGGTCCGTTCCAGCCTGCCAAGAATAGGAGCCAACAATCCTGTTGATGCAAGAGGTGTCAAGGAGGCTGGAGCCAGTCTAAAAAGGGTGGTCAGCCAGGTGGACCCCCGGCAACTCCGTCTTTCCAGTTGGGGAACGCCCATACTGATAGAGTACATGGACAAGTACCACATCCTGCCGGTGAACAACTACCAATACGGCCAGCACCCGGATGCCAAGGCCATATTTGCCGAGGTCTTCCTGGATCGCTATTTCGCCAAAAAGATACCCGACGGCTGCTATAAGGGCTGCAATCTGGCGTGTGCCAAAGGGGCGGAGGATATCACGCTCCAATATGGTCCTCAGGCGCACAGAAAGGTGGGAATCGACGGTCCTGAGTATGAGACAGCAGGGGCAGTCACCTCCATGGGGATTTTCGATCCCCAATTCATCATGGAATACAACTGGTATTGTGATCAGTATGGCCTGGATACCATTTCCATGGGAGTGACCACATCATTCCTGATGGAATGTGTCCAGCGTGGTTATCTTTCAGAGAGGGAGATAGGTTATGAATTAGCGTGGGGAAACCTGGAGAGTGCCAATCGACTACTCCACGAAACTGCCATTGGAAAAGGGTTTGGCAAGATATGTTCTCAGGGGGTACATCGTGCCAAGGCCTGGGTAGCAGAGCAATATGCCAAAAACGCGGGCCTACCTTTAGATAGGGTCACTCAAGAACTCAACAAGTTCTCAATGGAGACAAAGGGGCTCGAGTTCTCCATGTACATCACAAAAGAGTCGCTGGCACAGCAGGGGGGTTACGGATTTGCCCTCAAGGGCCCGCAACATGACGAGGCCTGGCTTATCTTTATTGATCAGGTCCATAAGGAGCTCCCCACATTCGAGACAAAGGCCCAGGCCCTAAAATGGTTTCCCTTGATCCGCACATGGTTCAATGCCGTGGGCCTTTGTAAACTCCCCTGGATTGATGTAAGACATCCTGAAGCGGCCTCAACGGAAAATCCTGCCCAAAATCTGCCGACCCTGGCCTACTATGTCCAGTATCTCAATGCCACGTTAGGATCCAACAAGACACTCCAGGATGTACTGGATGATTCAGAACGGTTATATCTCATTCAAAAGCTGATCAACCTGCGCCATGGCAAGGGCACCAGATCCAGCGACCAGATTCCACTCAGGGCCATGGGGCCTGCCTTCTTTAATGAGTACGAAGCCAGGTCAGATTATTATGATGCCTGGTTGACTGATCAACTTGGGGAGGGACAAATGCCTGATGAGCCGCGAGATAGACACGCCCTGATCACTAAACTCCGAAAAGAGGCCTACGAGCGGCTCTGTGACGCTGTTTACAAAGAGAAGGGATACAGCCCTGACGGTGTTCCAATGCCTGAGACCCTTGAAAAATTCGACCTCTTGGACGAGAAGGCCCTGAATTTGCTCTAAATATACGGACTGGTGGAGAGGGAAAAACGTCTATCCAATTAACTATTGCTCACAGGTTCAAGTTCAGATCTCACTAAACGTGACGATCTTGCTGTGAAAGAATTGTAGCATAAATCCCCGAACCGCAATCTCTAAAAGGCATTTGAGATTGAGTAATGAAATTTCTGCCGAATTAGTGAGTTCTTTAGATATGGTCGTATCGGTCAAATTTTATGGGGTCCACCGTGCGCTGACCAGTACCCGCGAGATCCAGGTTCCCTTACTAAAGGACGGTCGAGTCAGCGATGTAATATCGCATATAAAGGGGTGCTTTCCGGCACTGCAACTGAGTGAAAAAGACGTGCTTGTGAGTGTAAACAATAAGGTCTCTCACATGGACCAAGTGCTCATGGCCGACGATAAGATCACCTTCTTGCCCCATATTGGCGGGGGCTAGGATATGTGGCGAGGAAAACGCACAACAAATGTTGTGTCTTCTTTCCCTCCTTTGATTTCTATCTTTCCCTTTAACAGGCTCATGATCCGGTGGATAATGTAGAGTCCCCGTCCCGGGCCCTCCCCTTCCAGGATCTTTACGCGGTCCTCCTGAGAGATATGCCCCGTATTTCTGATCTCGGCACAGGCCCATTCACCATCCGCATAGGTACGAATAGCAAGGACTCCCCCCTTTAACGGGATCGCCTTTGTGGCATTGTTTAACAGATTGTCAAATCCCCGCTCTGCAGGGATGAGATGGCCCCTGATATTGATTTCTGGATCGAAAGGCCCCTCCTTCAAGGTAATATCTTGCTTGAGCTGCTCCCTGATCGCCTCTTTGTTTATCTCGAACCTCTTCCTAAGGACCCCTGTCAGGTTCACCACCTGTTCTTCGCCGACCCTGTAAATACTCAAGGCCAATTCTTGCAGACGAGTGGTCTCTTCCACCAGGATATCCAGGTATTTATGGATCTGTCCCTGGGAGCCCTCATCTCCCTTCTCCACAAGTAGTTGCTTTAGTCTTCTGGCAAAGCCTGCCGTTGCAATGGCCGGGTTCTTAAAATCGTGGAGGGCATCATCAAGCCGTTCCATCTTCTGGGCCTTCATCAATTCTCTACCCAGGAACAAGAATATATCAATCTCATCTTCCCTATACCGTAATCTATGATCCAGCGCGTCAAAGGTCATGAAATGGCTGATCTCTCCCTCAACGTAAAGTGGGACATAGAGTATGGAGTTGATGTTATGGAGCGCGGCAAAGTTCCTTAGTTCTCTTGATAACAGATCGCTTTTCTGGGGCTCCACCACCAGGATATAATCCGGGGTTACTATCTCGTAAACAGAGTCCCCGGAGTATTCCTTGAGATCCAGAAGCAGACTAAAGACCGGCTCCTTGCCGACCGGGTAACTCCTCCCAATGTTATGGTAACCCCCTGCCTCAGGATAACCGGCCTCAAGGATGACCTTCTTGAGGTCCTTTGAAGCCGAGAAAAGGACCGCGCTTTGCAGATTGACCATCTCTGCAAGATCCGGGACCACGCGATCAAAGACCTCCTTTATCTTGACTCCCGATCGCGTCCCCATTTTCCGGAAAATATGCCTGACAATCTCCTCTTGCTTTTCGCGGATCCTATGAAGGGATATGATCTTCTTCCGGGCAATCACAAAACTGAGTCTCTTGGCCATGAGGTTGGCCATCTGTATCTCCAGTGGTGTGAAGGTTCGCCCCTTCTCCCGATAATATATCTGAATAACGCCAAAGGTATCCCGCTCCCTGGGGAAGAAACGGGGAAGCTCAAGCGGGATGGCCATAAGAGACTGAACCCCTTTTCTGTAAATAACATCCTTGTCACGGTAGAGTTCCTCTTGCAGGATGTCAGGGACCAGGAAAGGCCTGCGTGTCCTGACGACCTCTCCGGCTATGCTCCCTTCCAGGGGTATCAGGGTCTGGCGCATATCTTCTTCAGATGGGTAGGATCCATAGGAAAGCATCTGCTCGGTGTGCGGATCATAGATCCTCACAGAGGCGGAGTGGGCCCCCAGGAAATCCACCATGAATCGGGTGGCCCTTTCCAGGATCTGGGGCTCGGGCAGGTCCGGGTCGATCTCAACTATCTCGTCTACCTGGCCGGTAACCCGGCCCAGGAATTCGGACAGGACATGCTCCTCGATCCATTCCGCCAGAAAAACCCAAAAATCCTCTTTGGCGGAGACCTCCCCTGCCCAGGGCTCCTCCTGGATTCTTTTGACCAAGTCTTCCAGATTCATCAACATTAAAAACCCTCAAAATGCACGAAAAAAACTCAAACGGGTCTATTTTTGATAACAGAGAGCGATAGGAAAGTCAAGAAAGGCGGTTTGGGCCCAGGGCCGAAGATGTAGCACCCGAAATCAGCGAACTGCTCCATAGCCGAACCCTGCTTCGCCCCTCAATTGACGAAGTTCTGTGCACGGGTTGCGAGACCTGCATCCAACAATGCCCTGCCTCAGCTTTATCATTTGTCAGAGGCCTGCCACAGGTGGATGGCCAAAGGTGTATAACCTGTTTCTGCTGTCAGGAGATGTGTGCTGAATCGGCAATCAAATTGAGTTGACTATACCGATGCCCCCCTGCTCCGCTTGACACCCAAATTTCATTCTCATATTGTTCATACTGGGAAGAGTATTTTCTTCCGGACAAGGGGTGGCAATGACTGAGCTGTATATTCGGCCCCATTACAGAAAATACGATAAAATGCAATTAGAAAAAAGAATCGAAATCTTGCAGGACAAGATACGGGAAAATGCATTATCCGCTGCACTGTTGTTTTATTCACGGGATGTGCTTTATTACACGGGAACTGCGCAGCCATCATACCTTGTCGTGCTACCTCACGAGTATTTCCTTTTTGTCAGAAGTGGTTTTGAATTTGCGGTAGGGGACGCATTTATCCCACAGGAGAGGATAAGAGAAGAACGGCGATTGGAAAACGTTTACAAAAAAGTATTCTCCAGATTACCGACCCACAAAAAGATTGGGACTGAATTAGACATTTTGACGGCAGTCCAATTTAGGAGGTTCAAAAAGATTTTTTCCGCTTATGAATTTGTTAACATATCACCTGTGGTTCTATGGCAGAGAAAGAAGAAGGATTCATCTGAAATTGATAAGATAAAAGAGGCTTGTGAAGCAGTTGATGTGGGCCATAATGCGGTTTTGGCGACTCTAAGGGAAGGAACGACAGAGCTTGAACTTGCCGCGGCTGTTGAAAATGCCCATAGATTGGCCGGGCATGAAGGAATATTCTTTATTAGACAACCGGATTTTTTTATGAGCAGAGGGCCCATTTCCTCTGGCCCAAATCTGTTCAAAATCAGCGGTGTCGTCTATACCATAACAGGTGTGGGCTTGAGCCCATCAGTTCCGGCCGGACCTTCCAGGAGATCAATTTCAAAGGGGGATCTGGTTATCATTGACATCCCAACGTTAGTAAACGGATACCATGGGGACCAGACAAGAAGCTATATTCTGGGAAAGGCCACTATACAAATTGAAACCATGTATAATAATCTCAAAGAGATTGCTGATTATCTTATAGAGAATATCAGGCCACGAATGAAATGCAGCGAAATCTATCAAATAGCCATAGAAAAATCAAAAGAGCTAAAGGTCCAAGATACCTTTTTATCCTTTGGCGGAGGGAAAAAGAGCCGAATGATTGGCCATGGCATCGGATTAGAACTAAACGAGCCCCCTATACTCTCTGTATACGATCATTCTGAGGTTTCGGATGGCTTTGTGATTGCACTGGACATGCACATGATGGATGAGAGTGTTGGTGTGGTTAAATTGGAAGACATGATCCTGATCACTAGCAATGGAAACAAGGTTTTGACAAAAACCCCAAGACATCTTTTTGAGCTATAGGAAGGTATTCCGGGCAAAATGGTCACATCCCAATCCAATCCAAAAACCATAGACCCGAGGGGGCTAATAGCCTGCCCTGAATGCGATTTGTTGATTCGAGGAACGGACCCCGGACCCGGCGTTAAGACCCTGTGTCCCAGATGCGGGTGCACGCTTTTCCAGGTGAAGAAGGACTCGATTGAGCGTACCCTCGTTTTGAGTCTGGCAGGCCTGATTCTTTTTGTGCCTGCCATGGTATTGCCTATCATGACTCTGGATGCCATGGGGATCGAGCGAACCAGCAATATCCTGCAGGGAATAAAAGCCTTGTTCCAGGACGGTTTTCACATGGTTGCCATGGTAGTGCTTTTGACTGCTGTAATCGTTCCGTTCCTCAAGCTTCTGTTGCTGTTCTATGTATCGGTAGCCATTCGAATCAAGGCCAATTTGAGCAATCCGGCCCTCGGTTTCAGGTTCTATCAGCGGCTGGACGAATGGGGAATGCTGGAGATCTACATGCTCGGCATTCTTGTATCAATCACAAAACTGACAGATCTTGCCCACGTCTCTTATGGGATCGGGCTGTTCTGTTTTGTCTCTCTACTAGCAATCCCCCTGTTTTCATCTGTCACCTTTGACAAGCATCAATACTGGGCTCTTATTGGGCGGAGTGCGGACAAATAGAATGGCTAAAGAGCAACTGACGGCACGGGAGGCAGGCCTGATTCAATGCCTGGACTGCCATTTGCTAACAGCAAAAGGGCACGGGATTATGGAAACGCACTGCCCGCGCTGCGGAGCAAAACTTCATTTTAGAAAATCCACCAGCCTGGCAAGGACCTGGGCCCTGCTGATCAGCAGTCTCATCTTATTGTTTCCCGCCAACCTCCTTCCCATAATGACCGTGACCTATTTGGGAGAAAAGCAACCCAACACCATCATGGATGGCATTGAGCATTTCATACAATCGGGCAGCTACTTCATCGCGCTTCTTATTTTTTTTGCAAGTATCCTGGTGCCCGTATTCAAAGTGATGGGCATAATACTCATCATGATCTCAATCCAGAAGAAATGGAAAACGCGGTTAAGACACAAGACCCTGATGTTCCGGTTCATAAAGTTCATAGGGCGCTGGTCCATGCTCGATATCTTTGTGATCGCGATCATGGTCGCCCTGGTAAACTTAGGCACGCTGACCGCTATTGTCCCGGCACCTGCAGTCACATATTTTGCAACCGTGGTTGTTTTGACCATACTGGCAGCGAATACCTTTGACACACGGCTCATATGGGAGGATACCAAATGACGGATGATCATCAGATGGAGTCAAATATCCCTAGTCCGGAGATGAAACCCAGGAGAGGCGTTTCTCCGATCTGGATTTTGCCCGTTGTGGCCTTGTTGATTGCATCCTGGCTCGTCTATAAAAGCGTCGTTGATGCGGGCATCAAGGTAACCATCAGGTTTGACAATGCGCAGGGCATCGAGAAGGGCAAGACCCGTGTCATTTGTCGGGGAATGCCTATCGGGGTTGTGGAAAGTCTGACCATTAGTAAGGACTTCAGGAGCATTAATGTGGTGGTGGAATTTGTAAAAGAAGCACGAAAACAGCTCCGGAAAAACACCAAGTTCTGGATGGTGGCACCCACGATCTCGCCAAAGGGGATTACAGGGCTTGAGACCATTTTGAAGGGAAATTATATCACCATGCAACCGGGAGACGGGCCTGAGGAGCGCAATTTTGTGGCGCTATCCAATCCGCCGCCCATCCGGTCTGACGAACCGGGGCTCCATATTCAACTCATTTCCGACGGTCTGGGTTCACTGGCCCAGGGCAGCGGGGTTTACTACAAAGGCATCAAGGCCGGAGAGATCCAGCAATTTGACTTAAACGATCAGGGAAAGGTCGTGATAGATGTTTACATCGATCAGAAATATGCCCACAAAGTGAAAAAATCATCACGATTCTTCAACGTCAGCGGCGTGTCTTTTGAAGGAAGCCTATCGGGTTTTAAGATCAACACAGAGGCATTAAGCGCGCTGGTGATGGGTGGCGTCGCATTTCTTACCCCGGAAGAGGGCAAAGGCGCCAAAGATGCGGTTGATGGCGACTCCTTCAGCCTCTTTGAAAACAGGGACCTTGCTGAACAGGAGGGGAAAAGGATTACCCTCCTCTTTGATGATGGAAAGGGGATCTCCGCAAGAACTCAGATCAGGTACAGGGGGGTTGAAATAGGCAGGGTCTTAAGGATTGAACTCAATAAGAAGATAACAGGCGTCCAGGTGACCGCTTCCATCCAAAAGCGGTATCGTTCCCTGCTCAGAGAGGGGACGCAATTCTGGCTGGTGGAACCTCAGCTCGGTCTTGCCGGCGCCAAGAACCTTGAAACGATCATTTCCGGAACCTATATCACCCTTCGTCCTGGCAAGGGAAAAACAAAACGAACCTTCAGGGCACTAAGCGCACAGCCAACAAGCCTGGAACCTAGAAACGGTCTTAAAATCATTTTGGTCGCTGAACGCCTTGGGTCGATTAAAGCCGATGACCCGGTGTATTTCCGCCAGGTCAAGGTGGGAGAGGTCACCGGGTGCCGGCTCTCCAAAGATGCGACCTCTGCACTTATCAGTGTAGATATCGAAAAGCCATACGCGCCTTTGGTCCGCACCGATTCAAAGTTCTGGAATGTATCGGGGATCAAGATAGACGTTGGCCTGTTCAAGGGGGCAAAGGTGCGCACCGAGTCCATGCAGTCCATACTGGAAGGTGGCATTGCCTTTGCCACGCCAGGGAAACCGAGCGCGGCGAAAGAAGACGATAAATTCAGCAGGGGTGTCCTTCTTGACGAATCGGGATCAAGAGATAACGCCAAAGGTGGGACATCCGCCCAGGCACATCCCCCTGGAAGGCCAGCAAAAAACGGCGCAAGATTTATACTCTATGACGAACCTAAGGATAAGTGGCTCAAATGGCGCCCAAAAATTATGCTTGGAAAATGATCGACCCAAGACATTCCTGGTTTCATATTTTTACTTTTCCAAAACCATAAATATTGTAGGAGGAACTAATGACACTTTCAAGAGATGAAATTATGGATGCCTTGAAGAAGTGGAACCTGGCCTGGGACAACCATGATCTCGATGGGGTTATGCAACTCTTTCATGATGAGATACTGTTTGAAAACTGGACTGGTGGAAGGGTCAAAGGTAAGGAAGCCCTCAGGAAGGTATGGGCACCATGGTTTGCAAATCACGGAGGGTTTAGCTTTACAGAGGAAGAAACGTTTATTGATGAAAATGAACAAAAAGCTCTTTACCGCTGGACGCTCA
>JAUUVE010000358.1 GCA_030589715.1 Desulfobacteraceae bacterium
ACAAAAGGAGAAAAGCCTATGTGCGGCATTGTCTGCTATGTTGGCAGGAAAGAGGTAAAACCCATCCTCTTAGAAGGGTTGAAGCGACTTGAATATCGAGGTTATGACTCTGCTGGTCTGGCTATCCAGGACGGAAACCGGATTGAGCTTCACCGGGCAGTGGGGAAAATTGCCGAGCTTGAAAAAGAAGTAAATGACGTCAACATCAGGGGGACCATGGGTATCGCCCATACAAGGTGGGCTACTCACGGTGAACCCACAGAGGAAAACGCGCACCCCCAAAGGGACCAGGATGAGAATACATTCGTGATCCATAATGGCATTATCGAAAATTATCTTTCCCTCAAGAGAATGATGGAGAGGCAGGGAATTACCTTTAGGTCTGAAACCGATACAGAAATCTTGGCACAGCTCATAGGCCTGAACTTCGATGGCAGCCTCCACGAGGCCGTGAGGAAGAGCTTGTCCCAAGTTGAGGGTACCTTCGGGGTGGCTGTAATACATAAGAGCACCCCTCATGAAATCGTGGTTGCCAGGAGGGGTAGTCCATTGATTATCGGGGTGAGTGACCATGGACATTTTGTGGGTTCTGATATCGCAGCCATGGTTACATATACAAACAAGGTGGTTCACCTGCGAGACAATGAAATGGCGAGGTTGACTGTTGATGACTTCTCCATCTCCACTGCCCAGGCCAAACCCATTGAACGGAGCTTGGAAACTGTGGAATGGCGTGCGGAAGAGGCCGAACTGAACGGTTTTCCCCATTTTATGCTCAAGGAGATCTATGAACAACCCGAAACCATTAAAAATGCCATCAGGGGAAGGCTCGAGCCTAGTGAAGGAGTGCCTAAACTGGGGGGAATCGAACCGGTCTGGGAGAAGCTGAAAGAGTGTCGTCATATGGTCATTGTCGCCTGTGGGACCTCTTATTATGCTGGTTGTGTGGGGATGTATATTTTCGAAAAGCTGACTGAGATTGATGTGGAAGTAGAGCTTGCCTCCGAGTTCCGCTATAGGAAGCTCAATTTCCCTCGCAATACTTTTGTCGTTGCTATGAGCCAGTCCGGAGAGACAGCCGATACACTTGCAGCCATTAAAGAGGCAAGAAGAAAGGGGGCCAGTCTCCTGGGCATCGTTAATGTGGTTGGCAGTTCTATCACAAGGGAGACAGATGCTGGGATATACAACCATGCAGGACCGGAGATCGGCGTGGCTTCTACCAAAATCTTTACATCCCAAGTGACCATTTTGACCCTTTTGGCCGTCCTGCTGGGACGGCATCAGAAACTCTCCCTCACTGAAGGGGTAGAGATCATCCGTGCCCTTCAGGCCTTGCCTAACCAGGTCAAGAAGGTCCTTTCCCAGTCAAATCATATCCAGGCGATTGCTGAGAAATATTACGGGTGCGGCAATTGGTTATTCCTGGGGCGGAAATACAATTATCCTTTGGCCATGGAGGGGGCACTGAAATTGAAAGAGATCTCTTACATCCATGCGGAGGGCTATGCTGCAGGTGAGATGAAACATGGCCCCATTGCGCTTATCAATCCCAAGATGCCCACTGTGGCGGTTGTACCAAAGGACGACATGTATGAAAAGATGATAAGTAATATCCACGAAATCAAGGCCAGGAAAGGCCCGGTCATCGCCATAGCCACTCAAGGAGATGACAAGATAAAGGCAATGGTGGACGAGATGGTCGAAATACCCCCAACCTTTGATTTCCTTAATCCGATCCTGGCCGGGGTTTCTTGTCAGCTCCTGGCCTATTATTGCGCAAGTTTTCTAGGAAGGGAAATCGATAAACCCCGGAATCTGGCAAAGAGTGTGACGGTGGAGTAAAAGATTGAATATTGAAGATTGAATATTGAAGATTGGCGCGGCTCGCCTAAGTTCCTTGAATGACCAGATAATTTGTTAATAAATCAAATGAAGAAGAATTCCTTAAATTTTCAATATTCAATCCCTGGCCCAGACCTGGCCAGCCCAAATCAATTGGTGAAAGACCAGACATGGAGGATCAACTGAAGCAAGAGCAAGCTCAAGTGTCGCGCCAGGGCGGGCGTCAATTGTCAATTTGCAAGGCACTGAACACCTCAACCCAGACAAGCTTTCACAAAGCCATAGAAGAGGGGGGCAGGGATTTCCAGCCTTGACTTGAGTTCTGGGTGGGCCTGCGTAGCAACAAAGAATTTCGAGTCGGGTAATTCGATAAACTCCACCAACCTCCCATCCTGTGATGTTCCAGAGAAGACCATCCCATTTTCGGCAATAACGGAATGATATTCAGGGTTCACCTCATATCTGTGTCGGTGCCTCTCTGATACGTCTTTGGCACCATAAAGGGAGCGTGCCAGGGTCCCATCCTTCAACATGGCAGGATAGGCCCCCAGTCTCATTGTACCCCCCTTGTCACTGACCTCCTTTTGTTCCGGAAGGATATCAATGACCGGGTGGGGGGTATCCGGATCGATCTCAGTAGAATTTGCCCCCTCAAGGCCGCACACGTTCCTCGCAAATTCAATGATGGCCAATTGGAGCCCCAGGCAAAGCCCCAGGAATGGGATATTACGTTCCCTGACCAGACGGATTGTCTCAATCTTACCCTCTGTGCCCCGTGCCCCAAAGCCCCCCGGTACCACCACACCATCTACATCATCCAGGAAGGTGGTATCCTTCAAGTCTGTTGTCTCAACCCATTTGAGATTGATCTTGCAGGCCAAGTGGGCAGAGCAATGGTTAAAGGACTCTATTATAGAGGCATAGGAGTCTTCGAGCTTGGTGTATTTTCCGCACATGGCAACCGTAATCTCTTTTTTGGGGTGCCTGATATTACTGACCAGTGACTTCCATTTCCTAAGGTTTGGGGGGCTGTAAATATTGAGTTTTTTGTGGATGATTTCCGGTAGGCCTTCCTGCTCGAAGACAATAGGGATTTCGTAGATATCCTCCACGTCCAATCCGGTAATTACCGCATTTAGGTGGACATCGCAGAAATTGGAAATCTTTGCCTTGATCTCCTTTGTCAGGAACTGGGAGCACCTCCCAATAATGATATCCGGGAAAATCCCCCGTTGTTTTAATAGTGTTACGCTCTGCTGGGTGGGTTTGGATTTCTGCTCATTGACACCATAGGGGATGGGGACATAGGTCAGGTGCACATAGATGATGTTTTCTTTGCCCACATCCTCTCTCA
>JAUUVE010000171.1 GCA_030589715.1 Desulfobacteraceae bacterium
TAGTTTCCCGAATCGCAGGGCTTTGTCACTGGGCCATTCTCCTCACTCCATGCAGAGACCCCAAGGCATAGTGATTCCAGCGACCATTGGCTTTTGGGGGAGGGTTTAGACATGAAAGGAGCAAAGTATGTTTTCCCATAGAGAGAGAATCTTAAAGGTAGCCAAGGGTGAAATGGTGGATAAGATACCTTGGGTACCGAGGATAGATCTTTGGCATAATGCCAACGAATTGGCAGGAACTGTACCGGAGAAGTATAAGGGCCTAACGGTGGAAGAGATTCATCGAGCAGAAGGATGGCCGTTACACAAGATGATACCTGAATACCTAAAACCTGAAAAACCCGAAGATATTGCCCATCGGGCTATCGGGCTTTATCGTTTGAAGGAATTTCCGTACGACTTTGAGTTTTCTTCAGACGTTGACATCCGGGTGGACTACGAAGACGATGGCGATGAGCAGATGACCCATGTGGAATATCAGACACCCGTGGGGATGGTGAGTGTCAGACACGGTAGTACAGCGGAAATGAGAAAGTCGGGGGCCTCCATAACCTGGGTTAGAGAGACCGCTATCAAGGGACCTGAGGATTATCGAGTATTAGCATACATATTTGGAAACCTCACCTTGAAACCGGCCTACGAGCGGTTTTCCAGGTGGAAAGAGAGTGTGGGAGAAGACGGAATTGCAGTAGGACAGGGTCTGGGGATTGCCTGCTCGTCCCCAATGCATTTTATCCAAAAGACGTTTATGGGCGCTACAGACTTTTACTATCACTATCACGACTATCAAAAGGAGATGCGGGAATTGGCCGAGGCCTTGGAGGGTGTCTATAATCAGTTGATATCAATCCTTGCGGATTCCCAGGCGGATGCCATCTTGTGGTCCGCCAATGTGGACGACATGGTTACCTACCCCTCCTATTTCGAAAAAGAGATCATCCCCTGGTGTCAGAAGGCCTCGGAAAAACTTCGGCCACAAGGGATACTCCTGGTCATGCACCCTGACGGGGAAAACAAGGGGCTGATGGATTTGATTCCGGAGTGCGGGATGGATATAGCCGATGCCGTTACGCCATATCCGATGACCAAAGTAACGATCGATGAATACTACGATCGGTGGTGTCGCTCGGATAAACTGACGATCCATGGGGGAATCCCGGAGATCATGCTGTTGGAGGAATCCACATCCTGGGGTGACCTGGAAGACTATCTGGACAACCTGTTTAAGGTCATATCACCGGGGAAAAGGCTCATCGGCTCTATCGGAGATACTGCCCCCCCAAATACGGAATTTGACCGGTTGAGCTATATCGGAGAGCGCTTTGAAAAGGAAGGGCGGCTGCCCTTAGAGGCAGGGACAGCCAGACCGATCTCGGAGCGTCAGCTCTGGGAAGCTGCTGAGCGTGCGGCACCACGGACTCTGCTTGGCGAAGACCTCATGGTCATCCAGGAAGATGTGATCAAAGGGGATCGGGATAAGCTCAAGCGTGATGTGATGGAGATGCTTGATAAGGGTTACAGCGCCAAAGACCTCTTAAATCGCGGCATGTTGCCTGCCATGGAGGTTATCGGGGAGAGGTTCAAAGATGGGAGTGTATTTATTCCCGAGGTCCTGCTTTCCGCGAGGGCAATGAACGAAACGCTTTCCGTTCTTGAACCTTATCTTGCAGGCGAAGACAAAGAGGGCGGTGGAACCATTATGATTGGCACCGTTCTGGGCGACTTCCATGATATCGGTAAAAACATGGTACTTAGCATGTTGAAAGGGGTCGGTTTTGATGCCATTGATCTTGGGGTCAATGTCAAAACCGAAGAATTTGTCCGCCAAGTGGAGGAAAAGAAGCCGGCCATCCTGGGTATGTCTGCACTTTTGACCACCACCATGCCTCAGATGAAAATGGTTATCGATGCCCTTACCGAAGCGGGTGTGAGAGAAGGGGTGAGTGTGATCGTTGGCGGCGCCCCTGTCAACCAAAAGCTCTGCGATGACATTGAGGCCGATGGTTATGCCAAGGATGCAGGTGAGGCAATCTCATTGGCCAAAAAGCTGATCGGAACTGAAGCGAGGGATTCCTGGAACTAATGTCAAGAAAGGAAAAAGGTTCCACTGTGATCGTGGCTTGCAGGGTAATGGAGCCTGAACTTAAAAAGGCTTTAGGCAGGGACAGAAGTGTAGAAATTCGATGCCTCGACCAAGGCCTCCACCGGACACCCCAAAAAATGGCAGATTTGATCCAGGCACAAATCGATCAGGCGGCGGAATATGCTGGTCGGATTGTCTTGGGTTACGGGCTCTGCTCCAATGGGATCGTGGGAGTTATTGCCAGGCGACAAGGGCTGATCGTCCCATTCTGCCATGACTGTATCGCCTTTTTTCTGGGGTCTCCAGGTGCCTATATGAAGGTCTTTCAGAGTAGACCAGGGACCTACTATTTAACACCCGGATGGGTTGCGGAGAAAAAGGATCCATTAGGGATAGTGGATAAGGACTATACGCCTAGACATGGGCGAGAAACTGCTGTATGGGCTATGGAAGAGGAACTCAAACACTATACGCACATTGCATTGATCAATACGGGCGTTGGCGATCTAGAGGCACTCCGGAAGAGGACCCTGGAAAATGCCCGTTTCTTTAAGAAGCAGTACGAAGAAATCCCTGGAAGCCTTGATTATTTTGAAAAGCTCATTCGAGGCCCTTATGATAAAGGGGATTTTTTCTCCCTCCAGCCGCATAAAAAAGTTACCCAGGAGATGTTCTTCGAAGAATGAAAATCGTTGTCCTAGATGGCTATACATTGAATCCGGGAGCTTTCCTGGGATGAGATCAGAGGGTTAGGCGAGCCATTGCCATTGAAAATAGATTCTTTTTATCACCAGTATTAAAGGAGCAGGTGATTTATGCCTTCCGTCGATAGTCTGAGACATATAAACGAGATCTTGAGATTTTTCTATTCAAAGGAGGATGCAGACAGGACCTTTCAGGCGCTTAAAGATGTCATGGACGAATATGCAAAGGATGAGACGATCCTGAGGAAAAGGAAGAAATACGGGGACCAGGTCGTACTCAATGAAAAAGATGCATTTCTCAGCACCTATGCCGATACAATATACAATGAAGGAGAAAGGCCCCTCCGCACCCTCCACCGTTTCTTGGATAAATATGTGAAAGATGCTGTGACAGGGGTACACCTACTCCCCTTCTTCCCCAGTAGTTCGGACGGGGGATATGCCGTCATTGACTATAAGGAGGTCGATCCAAGACTCGGGACCTGGGAGGATATCAAAGAGCTTTCCTCAGGGTATCGGCTTATGGTGGATTTCGTGATGAACCATGTATCAAGCAGGTGTAAGTGGTTTAGACGATTCCTGGACGGTGACAACCGATACCAGGACTATTTTATCTGGAATGATAAAGACATTGAAATGCCAGAGGTATTTCGCCCCCGGGCTTCTCCTCTTTTTACCAGGTTTGACTCTGCCACAGGGGAGAAATTTGTATGGACTACATTTAGCGAGGATCAGATAGACCTTAACTTCAAGAATCCCGAAGTGCTCCTAAAGACGGTTGATGTCTTTTTGTTTTATCTCACCAAGGGTATTGAGGTCATACGGCTTGATGCCATCGGGTATGTGTGGAAAGAACCCCATACCAGCTGCGTAAATCTACCGCAGACGCACGAGATCGTGCGACTCTTGAGAAGGATCCTGGACTACACCGCCCCCTATGTAGCTATTTTGACTGAGGCCAATTTTCCGGATAAGGAAAACATCGCCTACTTTGGAAAAGGGCACGAAGCAAATATGGTATATAATTTTTCGCTTCCTCCACTGGTCGTAGATGCCTTTGCGCGTAAGGATACCTCCTACATAATGGAGGAGACAAATAAGATCAGACAGGATCTCCTTTTCTTTGATTTCCTGGCCTCTCACGACGGTGTAGGTCTTTTGAGCGCAAAGGAAAATCTCTGTGCGGAGGATTTTGAAAATCTGCTCCGAATCACAAAGGCACATAACGGGTTAATATCATATAAGGCGACAAGAGACGGCCAAGAACCTTATGAACTCAATATCAGTTACTTGGATGCCATTTGTGATCCAAATCTTCCGGTCGACTCGTTCACCGTAAAGAGGTTTATTGCATCTCAGGCCGTTATGCTGTTTCTCAAGGGGATTCCGGGGATCTATATACATAGCCTGCTGGGCTCCAGAAACTATCCGGAAGGTGTCAAGGAGTCGGGGATAAACCGGATGATAAATCGGGAAAGGCTTTATGAGGAGGGTGTTGATGCGGCCCTTTCTGATGTCCATTCACTGCCCTATCAGGTCCTTGACGGATTCTTGTACCTGCTAAAGGAACGAAAGAAGATCCCTGCTTTTCATCCCTCAAGCGAGAAAGAGGTGATTGATTTCATCGACAAGAGATTGTTGGTGATTGAGAGACGGTTTCAGGATGAAACAGTATGGGTCATCATAAATGTGAGTGAGGACAGCCTTATGGTGCCCGACTATAAAAGGAAATTCGATATAACCTCCAACAGGTCATTTGATGGAGAAGTGGAACCCTATGGGGTGTATTTGCTGAAATGAGTTGGGTTGCGGGTTTTTGCGGCGCTAGTCACTGGAGATCGCCTTTAGTACTAAGTCCGTAATGTCCAGGACATCCAGATCAATCTTTTCCTTTCTGGCATTGGATTTGATGGTCCGGATACACTGCTGACAGGAGGTCACCACTGTTTTTACACCGATGTGATGGATCTCTTCTATCTTCTTCCGGGCCACGGCCCCCGACAGGTTTGAATCCGCCATCTCCAGATTGCCACCCCCGCCACAACAGACGCTTTTGGCCCGGTTGTTTTCCATTTCAACCAGGGTGAGCCCGGGAATGGACTTCAATATCTGCCTGGGTTCATCATAGATACCACCGTTTCTGCCTAAATCGCAGGGATCATGGTAGGTCACAGTGGCAGGCACCTCTCGCAGGGAAATGGCTTTATCCCCTATCAACCTTTTAATAAATTGGGTGGAATGAAAGAGATCTAATTCCGTTCCGTAAAACTCCTTCCAGGTGCGGAGACAGGAGGGGCAGGAAAAGATCACCTTCTTGACCCCCAAGGCCTTTACCTTCTCCAGATTATGTTCCTTTAACTCCCGCATCTTATCAGGAACCCCGGCCCCGATCAGGGGAAAACCGCAACACCATTCCTCTCCGGCCAAAATCGCAAAGTCCGTACCGGCCGCATCCAGGATCTGAACCAGGTTTTGGGGAATTGTCTGAACCATGGGAAAGAATGAGGCGACGCAGCCCACAAAGTATGCGACCTCAGCCTTATCCTTTTGGTGCATATGGTCTGGGAGCGCCTTCAGAAAATCCCTCCACTCACCCCGCTCCGTGTTGTCCTCGTCGGATATGTTGTGATTCATAAGGAGCGACTGCACTGCCCCTTCCAGCCTGGGATGGAGCCCTCTTTGGTCCGCTATCTGATCGCGCATGCCGACAAAAACCTTTGTGAGGTCCACACCGCTTGGACAGGTCACAGAACAGGCCCCGCAGAGGAGGCATTTTGAGAA
>JAUUVE010000098.1 GCA_030589715.1 Desulfobacteraceae bacterium
AGGTCGCGCTTATGATCTTCATCAAAGTCGATTTGCCTGCACCGTTCTCCCCCAGCAGAACATGGACCTCTCCCTCTTTCAGGTCGAAATCTACCCTATCCAGGGCGTGAACCTCTGGAAAGCTTTTGTCAATCGCTTCAGCCTGTAAAAGGAATGGTGAAGCCGTCATCTTTTCCTTTCGTCTAAAGTCAAGATTGGTTCCCGCACTTTCTTAAAGGGCCTCCTCTTAGAAAGGGAACGCCATGCCATCTCCAGGTCTCTTGAATTGTTGATATCCTCTTCCACCAAAGGAGTCAAGACCCTGGCTTGACAAAAAGATCGACCCTATGTTGTTGCCCGCAAAATAGAGACTGTGGCTTATGGGGGGGGAAGCTACCCGTTTTCAGGTAGCTCCCCAACCGCCTGGTCTTTACTTGACCCGAGGTGAGCCCCCTGCCTTGATGACATCCCACTTGATGGGCTCCAGGGCAGGACTGGGGTAGAACAGATCGGCGTTATCCTTGTACATGATGCGAGGCCTGATGTCGAAGATATAAGGTACTTTTCCGCCAAGGGCAAGGGTAACGGCGAACTCGGTACCGTACCAGCCCCACTCGGGGAAACCATGGTGCGTCTCGCCAACCATTTTCCCTTCTCTTACCCTGTTTGCTGACTCCGGTGTCACATCATTGGTGAATATGGCAACCTTGCCAGTCCCCGGTCCTGCGCTCTGGCCGACCACATCGAGCCGACCGGCCCTCTCGCAGGCCAGCATGGCGCCGAGGCCCATCTCATTAGAGGCGGCCCACATGGCGTCCAAGGTTCCACCTGGATTTCTCGTCAGGAAGTCCTCCGCTGCCCTTATGCCTTTCTCCCGGTTCCAATCTGCTGGCAAGGTCCCAACAATCTTTATGCCGGGAAAGGGGTCAACGACCTCGTGGAAACCGTTCAGGCGGGCTGTGGAAAAGAAGCCCCCGGCAATTCCCTCGATGATAGCTACCCTCGCCTTGATGTCTGCGGTCTTAGGATCAACGTTCTTGTACTGTTCCCTCCACCACGCCAAATCAATGTATGTCCCTGGGGCTATATCGATTTTCTTCCCTTTGCCCAAGATACCCGGCCCTCCAAAGTAGTCGAGCAGTGCGTATGCCGAGATCCTTCCTGCATCCGTGTTATCAAAGCCAATATACGAGGCAACCTTCACCCCCGCGATGGGCTCGAGGAGGTTCACGATGATGACCGGGATACCTGCCTTGGCGGCTTTCTTGATGGCCGGTTTAACCACTTCGACCTCGATTGGGGAAATCGCGATCACATCCACCTTCCTCTGGATATAGTCCTCGATGATGGCAACCTGATCCGCATAGGCTACGTGAGTGGCTGGCGACTGGGAGATGACCTTCACGTCAATGCCGTTCGCAATTGCGTCTTTAGCCCCCTTCTCAAAATAATCGGTGGCCGTCTTGAATACCCCGGTGATATCGGGTGGTGTCCATCCAATAGTAATCTGGTCAGCGGCCGCTGTCAGACTCATTCCGCCAAAAATGATCATGATAACGCATGTATAGATAACTGTTTTTACCTTACTTGACATGGTTTCGCCCTCCTTTTTAAAAGTGATTCAAATGTAATGCTCGATCTACTCCAATTCGCCTTAAAGTCTCGGATGCTTATCACCTCCTTTCCTCATAGAATCCGGCCCTCTTATATCCATGCTCCTACCAACGGCTACCAGGCAGTCATGCCTCCGTCGATGACCAAACTGGATCCCGTGGCATACCCTGGTTCATCAGAGGCCATAAACAGAATAGCCGAAGCGATCTCCTCAGGACGTCCCAACCGGTTGGCTGGACGGCAGCTCTCCAGGGCTTTTCGAGCCTCCGCAGGATCGGGACTCTGTTCGATGGCCGCCTTGACAAGGGGTGTTTCGGTGGTTCCAGGGCATACCGCGTTGACCCGAATATTTTGGGATGCGTGATCAATAGCCATGCTCTTGGTCATCATGATGGCTGCGGCCTTGGATACGTTATACGCTAGCTGGTTTTTGATTCCTACCAACCCCGCCTCCGAGCCCACATTGACGATGCTTCCGCCTCCGGCCTTAACCATATATGGTACAGCATGCCGAGAACAATAAAAAATGCCTTCCACATTCACCGAAAGGATCCGCTTCCAATCCTCCTCCGTTGTAGAGGCAACATCCCCTTTCACATAGATGCCCGCATTATTGACCAGGATGTCGATACGTCCGAACGTCTGACAGGTCTTTTCCATCAAGAGGCGACAATCTTCAGACCTGGAGACGTCAGTATGGATAAAAATCGCCTCTTTTCCGGCCTGCTTGATCTGGCGGACAACCTCCTCCCCTGCTTTATCATCCACATCTGCCACGACAACCTTGGCACCCTCTTGAGCAAATCGGAGCGCTGTCGCTTTGCCGATGCCGGCACCGGCTCCGGTTATGACAGACACCTTATCTTTCAACCTCATGCCTCCTGCCTCCCCTAATCTTGGTTGATATCCAGCCCTCTTTTTTTCGATAGGATATCCTTACGGATCGCTTCTCTTAAGGTCTCCTCAGGGTGATGCATAAAACGACTTGACAGGGTATGATACTGGTACTAACATCAGGATGTCCATATAAATATCATGGTCGTTGGAACCTGTCAACTTTTTTTTGTTGATCTATAGATAGATTCTTAATAGTTTTGGATGCACCGGAGTCTGTGCTGGATAGCTATTCTTCAAAGAGCGGGCCTTCTAGCCCGGAAAAGCCATCAGATCGGGGAGTAAGCGTATGAACCAGGAATTCCAGAAACTCAACCACAATAGCTTTATCCCCCTCTATTATCAGCTTAAAGAAATCATCTTGGAAAAGATTGAGAGTGGGGAATGGCCTGAAGAATGCATGATTCCCTCTGAAAATGCGCTGCAAGAAACCTATGGGGTCAGCAGAGCCACTGTTAGACGGACGATCGAACTCTTGTCTAACGAGGGGTTCTTCGAAAAGAAGAGGGGGAAGGGCACAATGGTCAAGAAGCCTATGATTGAGGAGAAACTTCCTGTGCTGAAGAGCTTTACCGAGGAAATGGCAGGAATGAATGCGACCAAACGAGTCATGTCCGCTGAATACATCGACCCTCCTCCCAAGATCAAAGAGGTCTTGGCTCTCTTTCCTGATGAACAAGTTCTCTACCTAAAAAGACTGATGATTGTAGATGGAAGCCCATTAGGGATTCTCCATTCATATATACCTGCTCGCTACAAGCTCAGGCTTGAAGAGGATTATTCCAAATCGCTTTATAAGATCTTTGAAGATTACGGTATCCTTCTCAAGGAGGCGGACCAGAGCATTGAAGCTTTCATGTCGACAAAGGAAGAAGTTTTGCTCCTTGGATTGAGCTCCTCCTTCCCTACGCTAGTGATCAAGCGGATCGCCTATTCAATTGATGGCGATCCGGTCGAATATGTCAAAGGCGTCTACCATGGAGACCGATATCGATACAATTTGAAACTCAGCAAGAATCGATAAATATAAGGGAGTGGAATGAAACCATGTTTCGAGGTGGATACACGGGAAGGATATTGAGAATAGACCTTGACCGTTCTCGGTCTTATGAGATGGACTATTCGGATGATCTGAGAAAACAGTATCTTGGAGGACGTGGCGTTGCAGCCTATCTCTACTATCAACAGATGCCTTCCTCATTTGACCCTTTGAAGCCTTCTAATACGATTTTTTTTATGACAGGCCCTCTGACCGGAATGCCGGTTCTGGCGAGCACAAAGATGCAATTAGCAACCCGGTCTCCAGATACTGGACATTACCTCTGTTCTAATGCCAGCGGAAATTTTGGTCCCCATTTAAAGTTTGCGGGCTATGATGGGATTATTCTTGAAGGTAAAGCATCCTCACCCACCTCCATCTTGATCAGTGACAATGGCGTCGAATTTCAAGATGCCTCACATCTTTGGGGTACAAAAACAAGGGAGGTTGACAAATACTTTAAAGAGGGGCTGCGCGGGAAAAAAATTGGCGTGATATCCATTGGGCCCGCTGCCGAGCGGGGTGTCCGGGTTGCCTGCATTCAGGTCGATGGAAGGAGCTTTGGCCGTGGAGGAGCAGGTGCAGTGATGGCCTCGAAGAATGTCAAGGCTCTAGTGGCCTGTGGAACGGGAAAGGTTGACATTGCGAACGCTGAAGCCCTCAAAGAGATCGTAAATGAGGCGCGCAAAAGTGTGCGTGAATCCAAGCATCTTCACACCACCCATGGCACAGCTCAGTACACTGAAGTCATTAATGAGTTGGGGTGCTATCCAACACGAAACTTTCAAACCGCGGTCTTCCAAGGGATTGAAACAATCAGCTCTGTCTACATGAAGGAAAACTATTTTGTACGGAACATAGCCTGTTATCGGTGCCCTGTCGGCTGTGGCAAGGTTTGTGAGGTCAAGGAAGGACCCTTCAAAGGAGCTCAGAGTGACCCCGAATACGAAACCATCGGAGCCTTCGGAGGTCAATGCGGGGTTAGTGATTTCGGTGCCATTATTGCGGCCAATCAGATCTGCGACGAGCAAGGTATCGATACCATGACAACAGGAACCTTGATTGCCTTTGCCATGGAGTGTTTTGAAAGAGGATTGATTTCCAAGGAGGATGCCGATGGTCTTGATCTCCGGTTTGGCAATGGGGAAGCCATGGTAGAGATGGTTCATAGACTCGCGACACGAGATGGGTTGGGCGATCTTCTGGCTGGAGGATTTTCTCAGATCAAAAAAAAGCGGCCTGAATTGGAATACTACATGATGCATGTCAAGGGGCTCGCCTTTGCTCACTATGAACCAAGAGCGTTTTACGGGATGGGCCTGGCATACGGGACATCGAGCCGTGGGGCGTGCCACAATGTAGGTGGGTGGACCATTCGGGACGAACTCTTAACCAAAACGCATGACCGCTTCGCGACGAACGGAAAGGGGCGCCTGGTTCAGACTCTCCAGGACAATCGTGCATATGTGGACTCTCTTGGCATCTGCACGGTCGTCCGAGGTGCCTTGGGATTTACCGATACACCCACGGGGAAGGTTCTGGAATACGTGACTGGATATGATTCTAATCCGGAGTTGATGGCGATTGGCCAAAGAATATGCACCTTGGAGCGTGTGATCCTTAACCGAGAAGGGATCAGAAGAAAGGACGACATGCTGCCCCGACGGGTCATGGAAGAGCCCCTGCCCGAAGGCATGGCAAAAGGGAGAGTCATCACACCGGAAATGTATGATGAAATGCTCGATGAGTATTACCAGGTTCGGGGTTGGGATGAAAATGGGGTACCAAGGAAGGAGACGCTCTCAGATCTTGGCCTGCAAGATGAAGATATCTTCGCACCTGAAAGTAGAGGTTATGAGGGCACACTGGAGACGGGTTGAGCCGCCTTGGAGACCCGAAAAAAAGCAGCAGAAGGAGATCTAACGTAAATGGAGAAAGTGCGAATCTGTTTGGCGGGGGCAGGCCGGGCTGGAATGGTCCATGCAAAAAATGTCGTCCATTACATACGGAGTGCGGTGTTGGTTGCCCTCGTGGATACTAACCAAAAGGTACTGGAAGAGAGCGGGAGAGAGCTTGGTATCAAAAATCTGTATACAGATTACAGAGAGGCCTTGACTAGGGATGATTTGGAGGCGGTGATCATTGTCACACCCACCTTCACACACGCAGAGATCGCTTGCTATGCAGCCAAGAATAAAAAGCATATCATGTTAGAGAAGCCGATGGCCCAGAGCCCGGGTGAATGTGACAGGATTAATGATGCAACGAAGAACAATGCCGTCAAGCTCCAGATAGGTTTTATGCGCCGCTTTGATGTGGCCTTCACCAAAGCGAAAGAGATCATCGATTCCGGTGAGCTGGGTCGAGTCATGATCATAAAGTCGCCCGGGAGGGGACCTGGGCTTCCTCCTCCTTGGGCCTATGACTTGTCCCGAAGCAACGGAATGCTGGCCGAAGTGAATAGCCACGATTTTGATTCTATACGATGGCTGGTGGGTAGCGATTACGAAAAGGTCTATGCCCAGGCAGAGAACTTCAAATGCCAGGGCCTGAGAAAGGAATACCCCGACTTCTATGACAATGCCGTGGTAAACGTTCGCCTCAAAAACGGTACCTTGGGCTCCATCGATGGAACATGTCCAGCGGGTTACGGCTATGACGCCCGGGTGGAAATCTTGTGTGAGAAGGGTCTGATTCAGATTGGTGATTTAAAGGAGCCGGGTTTCAGCCAGGTCAAGGCTGACGGAACGACGGTTGGCTCGACCTTCAAAAGCTGGCGAGATCGGTTCAAAGACGCATATCTAGCGGAAATGGAGCATTTTGTGACGGCCATCCTCAATGACAATGAGCCCTGTGTCACCGGCGCGGATGGGAAAAAGGCTGTCGAGGCCGTTATTGCAGCCAACAAGTCAATCCAAACAGACATGCCCGTTGAACTCGCTTGAAACAGAGAGGTCTTATGTTCGCTGCCACATACACCCAAGACGAAGAACTCCGGTTAGAAGAGGTAGATATCCCCAACATTAGTGATGACGAGATGCTGTTGAGGGTGATTGTGGGGAGCAGGGAAGGTTCTGAAAACTGGCCTTTGATTAAGAGGGGCAGGATCAAAGCCGAGGATAATCCCAGATGAAAGAGCAATATCTTATCGGGGTCGATGTGGGGACCGCCTCTGTCAAGGCTGGAGTTGTTAGCCTTTCCGGAGAGCTTATTGGTGTAGAGAGCGAGCCATCAAATCTTATTAGCCATGGGCAAGGGCACATGGAACAGGATCCGGACGAGATGCTTTCATCCGCCTTAAGGACGATCAAACACGTGCTTGAGAGAACCATGGTTACCCCCAGCAGGGTCCTTGGAATGAGCTTTGATGGTCAGATGGCGGGGATCATGGGGATCGACAAAAACTTTCAACCTGTGACGCCATATGATTCATGGCTCGACACGCGATGTGCTCCCTATGTGGAATTGATGACAGAAGGGGCTGGTGAAGAGGTCTTGGCCAGCACAGGATGCTACCCAAGCACCAATCATGGTCCCAAGATGCTGTGGTGGAAAGAGGAACACCCCGAGACCTTCAAGAGAGTATTCAAATTCATACTGCCAGCGGCCTACATTGCCGGACGGCTTGCAGGCCTCAAAGGGGAAGAAGGTTTCATCGATACCACCTATCTCCACTTCTCAGGATTCGCTAAGACTGAGAGCGGAGAGTG
>JAUUVE010000308.1 GCA_030589715.1 Desulfobacteraceae bacterium
ATCTCTCAATTGAGTTTTCGCTCAATTATGGTATTATTTTTTTGAAAAAAGGGGGGATTAGTGCTAAAGAGGTCACGTCGGATTTCTGGTTTAGTTTCCCAAGTGAACCGAACACATAACAAAAACGGAAGGGGGTAATCATGGCAGAGTTATTATGGACGCCTTCAGAAGAGCGCATAAAAAATACCAATATGTACCGATTCATGCATTTCGTCAATGAAAGGTATGGCAAAAAATTCACCGAATATACCTCTCTGTATAAGTGGTCCATTGAAAATATCCCCGATTTCTGGGCCTCAATGTGGGATTTCGGAGAGATTATCGCCTCACAGCCATACGACCAGGTAGTTGATGACCTTAACAAGATGCCGGGTGCCAAATGGTTCTCGGGTGCCAGGCTCAATTTTGCAGAAAATCTTCTTCGATACAGAGATGATCAGGTAGCCCTCATCTTCAAGGGAGAAGCTCAGGATTCAATCAAAATGACCTATGCAGAGCTTTATGATGAAGTGGCCCGTGTTGCCAGATCTCTGAAGGAGGCGGGCGTTAAGGCAGGAGACCGTGTGGGCGGTTTTGTGCCAAACATGCCGGAGGCCATCATTGCCATGCTTGCTACCACTAGCATGGGAGCTATCTGGTCGTCCTGTTCTCCCGATTTTGGAATCAAGGGGGTACTTGACCGTTTCGGGCAGATCAAGCCCAAGGTCCTCTTTACTGCCAATGGGTATTCCTTTAAGGGGAAAAACTTGGATTCCATCGAGCGTGTCTCCAATATCCTGAAGGACCTCCCTTCTATTGAAAAGGTTGTCGTGGTTCCCTACACAGAGAAAGATCCGGATATCAGCCAGATCCCAAATGCTATACACTACAAGGATTTTAAATCACCTGACGCAAACTTAGAAATCGAATTTGAACAACTGCCCTCTGATCACCCGCTTTATATCATGTTCACCTCAGGCACCACCGGCCTTCCCAAGTGTATGGTGCAGAGTGCTGGAGGCATCTTGGTGCATCACCTGAAAGAGTTGATGCTCCATACTGATGTGAAACGGGAGGATAAAATCTTTTATTTCACTACCTGTGGGTGGATGATGTGGAACTGGCTGGTAAGTTCTTTAGGGGTTGGGGCGACCCTGATCCTCTTTGATGGGAATCCTTTTCACCCTGACCCGGGGGCCCTGTGGAAGCTGGCCCAGGATGAAAAGATGACTATATTTGGTACCAGCGCGGGTTATATCTCGGCTGTTATGGGAGCAGGCGTCAAACCTGGCAGGGACTATGATTTGAGTTCCTTAAAGGCCCTTACCTCAACCGGCTCCCCCCTCTCTGTTGAAGGATTTGAGTTTATCTACAAGGGAGTCAAAGAGGATATCCAGCTGGCCTCGATCTCCGGTGGTTCCGACCTAAATGGATGTTTTGCCTTGGGAAACCCTATGGGTCCCGTCTATACCGGCGAATTGCAATGTAGAGGTCTTGCCATGAAGGTGGAGTCTTATGATGAGGATGGAAAGCCCGTATACAACCAAAAGGGGGAACTTGTCTGTAGCGCCCCTTTCCCTTCCATGCCTATCTATTTCTGGGATGACCCTAACAACGAGAAATACCACGCCGCCTATTTCGATGTATATCCCAACGTCTGGCGACATGGGGACTTCATTGAAATAAGGGATGACACTGGTGGGGTCATTATCTACGGACGCTCCGATGCCACCCTTAATCCAGGTGGTGTCAGGATCGGCACTGCTGAGATCTACCGTCAGGTGGAACAGATGGAAGAGATCGATGACAGCCTGGTTATCGGGCAGGACTGGAAGGGTGACGTGCGTGTTATTCTGTTTGTTAAGCTTGCCGAAGGTCAGGAGTTGACCGGTGAACTCAAGAAGAAGATCAAACAGCTCCTCCGCACCAATGCCTCACCACGGCATGTCCCGGCCAAGATCATTTCCATACCTGATGTTCCTTATACATTGAACATGAAAAAGGTGGAACTGGCCGTCAAAAAGGTCATAGAGGGCCAACCTGTCCTAAATAGGGATGCCCTGGGTAACCCGGAGGTGCTTGACTACTATGAAAACATAAAGGAACTTCAGGAGGATTAAATATCGCTTTGACCAAAAAACCTATAACCCTTTTCCCCCACACGTATACAACCAAAAGGGATCTGGAAAGGATACTTATCCATTTTGCCCCCCTTACCATCTATCAACCCTGGTTTATGGAAGGACCCATCCCAGGTTCTGAACAGGCCGACGTATCACTTGTGCGAGTCCAGCCCCCCCCTGAGGGCCTGAGGCCGGATGAAAATTTTGTCAGGCTGCTTTCTGAATACCAGCTCTGGATGAGTCAAAACCGGGACAAGGGTTACGCCACCTTCCTGAGGGCTACCTCGGAAAAGGTCCCATCAGACGATACCCCATGGGAGATTAGACAAATGCTCCAAAAAATGGGGCGAGACTCCCATGACCTATCTCAGGAGAATACCCTCAAGTGGCATCTCACGCTCCATTTGGCCCGCCAGTTGGAAGAGAATCGAACCGAAGTGCAGGAGGGGCTCGAACGTTTGAAACGGCAGGATTCACCCCTTGCTGGGGCAATTGAAGATGGAGCATCCTCCAAGTCCCTCTTCCAGGACCTTCCCAGTGAGGAAACTTATCCCTTTGTGGAGAAACACCATATTCGGCAGGTACTGGAGGCCTGGTTCGGCCTCTTTGGGGGCTATCCCGCGGATCATGAGACCTTACTTACCCTTAGTAGACCCGTAATGGACTATGTCACGGAGATGTTTGAAGACAGGGACCTGACGTTGTCAAGGGACTCCGGGAAATTGACGCCCAAGGAATCAGATTCCGGTCAGGTCGAGGTCATCTCAAAGGATCTGCCTGCACTATCAGACAATAAAAATGAGCGAAAGGACCCAATCCTGTCACATCTTTCTGGAAAAACCATCATCCTTTTGCGCGAACAAGGAATCGGTTGACGTGGAAGAATCAAGAGACGATTTTCTAAGGCAAGAAGGCTGGACCAGACAGTTCATAGCCAACGAACCCCGCCTTTCCGAGGCAGTGGAGATGTACAGGGAGGCCGGGTTCAGTGTCCATCTGGAGCCCCTTTCACAGCTCAAAAAGACACCAGGCGGACCACAACCTGCCTCCGGAGACGAGTGCCGTCAGTGTTTTGAGGGATTTGAAGACCAGTACAAGGTCATATTTACAAGACCGGCAAGAGATGATCCTGGCCTGGATGAGGATCTCTTTTGAACGCTTCCCCATCCCCGCCCGTAGGGGATTTCTGTGGATATAACAGGACGACTCCAGCACATAGGCGTCATTTTCAACAAGGATGCTCTTGAAACGCCCATAAAACGGATGGCCCGTTGCTCGTTCCCCTCGGGAGAGGACGTGATAAAGGGCCCCTTCATATTCAATGCGCCATGGTCCGCCATAAACCGTCATCTCAAATGAAATTATGACATCTAATACCCATTTAGTAATTCACAATTCAAGATGTGACCCCAGATGCCCACTATAAAATCATATCATCTTGGATAGAGTCTACCTGTAATCAGTTTGTACAATCTGACCGCCGTTTCATCAAAAAAACGCCCGTATTCTGGGTCTTTGATGCTACGATGAGGCAATTTCACTCCTTTTAAATACTCCAGTTTATCCAAACAGAGATCTATCTCAAACTCCATCCGATCTAGTAGAGCTCTGCAT
>JAUUVE010000205.1 GCA_030589715.1 Desulfobacteraceae bacterium
CCCCCATCGCCATCTATGGTAAGGACAAGAACACACTCGACGGGGGGCTTTATGAATTTATGGCAGTCCATAGCCTCAATGCACTGATGGGGAGATTCAACAGGCCCGGAGGAGTCCTTGTCTATGAGCCATTACCCTTGAGTCCGCTTCCCGACGCGGAAACGGATGCCATTGCCAATGAGGGCCTGAGAAAACCGCGCCTCGATCAGGCAGGCAGCAAGAGGTACCCCTTTACCCACAGCCTGATAAATAATTTTGCGGATGCCATTATTAAAGCGCCCAGGTCCCCGGTGGATACCCTCCTTGTCTTTTCTGCAAACCCTGTTTTTACCGTGCCGGACGGGGGCGCCTTTAAGTGGGCCTTAGAGAAAATCCCATTTATTGTAAGCTTCTCACCATTTAGGGATGAGACATCCTTTATGGCAGATCTTATCCTTCCGGACTGCACATATCTTGAAAAGACCACTGACATGGTATGGCCGGTAGGTCTCCAGTACCCCTTCTACGGATTGTCCAAACCTGTGGTGGAGCCGATCTATGATACATGGAACACGGGAGATGTGATCCTACGGTTAGGTCAGGGGATTGACGAGTCTGTCAGGTCCGCCTTCCTTTGGGAGAGTTTTGAGGAGGTCCTTGCGGAGAGGGCCAAGGGTCTCTTCGATGCAGGAGGCGGTCTCGTAGAGTATTCCGAATCCTCTCCGGCCTGGAGATGGCAAAAGGGGGCGGGTGGCCCAAAGGCGGGCTACGAGTCCTTTAAGGAGATGTGGGAGAGAATACAGTCCGGGTGTTTTTGGTACCGGCCAATTCAAGGGTATGGCAGCTGGGAAGGGGTCTTTAAGACACACTCGGGCAAGTTTGAACTGTCAAGCAGTCAAATCAGACTGGCGATCCGGGACTATGCGGCAAGGTCTACCCCGGAGAAGGTCTTAAAAGAGATGGGGATCCATGTGGGGGGTGATGAGGCCACTATGGGCCACTATGAACCCATCAAACCCGAAGCGGACATTGCCAGGTATCCTCTCCTGATGGTTCCATACGAAATGATCAATCTTGCCAGCGGTTGGATTCCGAGCCCGCCTTTCCTCTATAAGACCATTTTTGATAATCAGCTCTTAAAGGACAAGTCCTTTGCGGCGATCAACCCCAAGACCGCGGGCAAGTACGGGCTCAGGCAGGGGGACGAGGTCTTTGTAAAGTCCCCTGTGGGGAAGGTGCGGGTGCGTGTAAACCTCTTCGACGGGGCAATGCCGGGTATAGTATACCTGCCTCTGGGCTTTGGTCATACGGCCTATGACGAGTTTCTGTGGGGGAAGGGTGCCAACCCGAACGATATCATCCAGGCAGGGAACGATCCCCTGAGCGGTCATGCGGTCTGGTGGAATACACGAGTTGAATTAATCAAGGTTTAGGCGAGGTAGCTCATGAAAAAAGGAAGTGACCAAGGGAAACACAAGTACGGGATGGTCATAGACCTGGATAAATGTACCGGTTGTGGAACGTGCATGATTGCCTGTGCATCCGAAAACAATGTATCGGTGAGGCCGGATCAATCGGACAAGGAACGGGCCATTACCTGGATGTGTCTTTACAAGATCACCAATGGTAAGGAGTTTCCCCATACTGAGGTCAGCTATTTTCCCAGGCCTTGCATGCACTGCGATAATAACCCACCCTGTGTCTCCGTATGTGTTGCCACTGCCACAAAACTGGATTTCAATACCGGGATTGTAAGCCAGATATATACCCGTTGTATCGGATGCAGATACTGTCAGGCGGCCTGCCCTTACGGGTCCAGGTATTTTAACTGGTGGCATGCATATTTCCCCAAGGGCAAGGGGCTTGAGCGCTACCTGACACCCGAGGTCTCTCCCCGCATGAGAGGTGTTGTGGAGAAATGCACCTTTTGCCATCAGCGGCTCATGAGGGCAAAGAACCAGGCATATGCAGAGGGCAGGAGGGAGCTTGAAGAGGGCGAATACGTCACTGCCTGCGCTGAGGCCTGTCCGGCCCAGGCCATCACCTTTGGTGACCTCAATAACCATGAACACCAAGTCTCAAAGCTCTCCAAGCATCCCTATGCCTTCAGGCTCCTGGAGCGGCTCGGGACACAACCAAAGGTCTATTACATGTCCAGTAGAGACTGGGTGAGAAGGCAGGCTGAGAATCTCCTGCCCGGGGAATATAAACCGGTCATTAATAAGACATGGATGGAAGAGGAGTGGTCTACCAGGCCTGGTCGCGACGAGTTTTGATTTCAACAAGTGGAATTTAGCAACTCTCTCAGGGAGGATAAATAATGGATTCGCCATTGTTGCCGGAAGGAGTCAAGAGGTGTTCCCCCGCGAAGTTCTTGTTCTGGACGCTGCCGTGGTTCTTACTCTTGGCATGGGGCGGGTTATCGGCCTTTCTTTGTCTGTATAAAGGGCTGAACCAGACCAACATGAGTAATATCTTTGCCTTTGCCCTCTGGATCGTATTCGACCTGGCGATAATTGCCCTCGGTGCCGGGGCATTTTTTACCGGTTTTCTTGTCTATATAGTGGGAAAAAAGGAATTGAAGAATATCCTCAATGCCGCCGTGATCATCGGATTCATCTGCTATTCGGCTGCAATTGTCATGTTGGGCATAGATATCGGCCAGCCGCTCCGGGGGTGGTTTATCTTCTGGCATGCCAATATCCATTCCATGTTGGTTGAGGTGTCCTTCTGCATCACAGCCTATCTCATGGTGCTGGGCATCGAGTTCATCCCCAATATCCTCGAGAACAGGAAGCTGGCGGAGATCAGGGAATTTCGCCTCTTTGGGCATAGTCTCCACCATATCATGGGAGTCTTTGCCGCCACAGGGGTCTTCCTCTCCTTTTTCCATCAGGGTTCCCTGGGAGGGATGTTTGGTGTTATGTATGCCCGGCCATTTGCGGCCAGAGAGGGCTTTTATATCTGGCCATGGACCTTTTTTCTCTTTATCTATTCTTCCATTGCGGCGGGCCCGTGCTTTACCATATTGTGCACCAAGCTCACCGAATTGATTACCCGGAAGAAACTCGTCCCCAATAATGCGGTTCAGACCCTGGCAAAGATCTCCGGGTGGCTCCTGGCCAGCTATATGGTCCTGAAGATAATCGATACGTTAGGCTGGATATATGGCGTGGTTCCCAGGGCCGGGCTGACATTTATGGACTTCTTCAGGGAAGGACCGTATGGGGTCTGGATGATGGTGGCCGAGATCATTGTCTTTGGTGTCCTTCCCGCCATTATGCTTTTGTCACCCAAGGCCAGGGAGAGCGAGGGATTGCTTATCATTGCGTGCCTGCTGAACTGTACCGGGATCGTATTCAATCGGTTCCTGTTCATAGTAGTCACTCTTGCCATCCCCGTGATGCCCTTTGACAGATTCTGGAGCTATCTGCCCACCTGGCAGGAATGGGGAATTGCTATGGCAGTAGTTGGCTACGGGTTTTTGCTCTTTTCTGCTGCCTACAGGTATCTACCGGTTTTTCCGAAGGAAAGGGAATTGAACCCGGTCACGGAGTAGAGAGGGGCACAAGGAGAAAATAAATGACACCGCTATCGTTTGAATGGCAATGGAACGTAGAGTACATTATCTTCTTCGGACTCTTGTACATTGCACTCGGGGTTGTGAGCGTCGGTCTTGTGGTTGTGGTGATCAAGACCGCCTTGCAGGTCTTTGGATTTATGAGAGAAAGGCATTTTTAATGCCCCACCGTGAGATCCTTCCCAACTGCCCGCCGTAGAACCCGTGGTAGGCTCTGCCGGTGTGCACCTCAATTTTCCCCCCTAAGAAATCCAGTCTGTGTGCTTGGAATAAAACCGGAGGGCAAACGGTTCCACGGATCGGGTCTGATCCTGTTGTAGCCTGAGCGGTTACACTGAAGGCATCATTGCCCGTCAGCCGGGCCCTGGGTCAGGGCACCACGGTGGCCTTTACCTGAAAGCGGCTTTTGGAAGGGGGGAGGGTCAATATTGTGTACCCCTTCTGGGCGAGGAATGCTGCAATGTTATCGGGGAGATCCAGCGGGGGTGCGAGGACGGGTTTGCCGTGCCGGTCTGAAAAGACGACCCCCGGTATGGTAATCCCTATGTTTTTCGATTCATCCCCGGCCGTGGCCTTGAAGGAGTGGGGACCCGGATCGAATTGCACACCACAGAATTTAAGGATATCGACGACCATATCCAAGGGGTTGTCCACGGTTGTGAGATCAAGGACCCGCAAGCCCTGATCGTCCAAAAACGACTTGACTGCCTGGGACATACCGGTCAGGTCGATTATGGCGTTTCTGCCCTTGACCTTGAGGTAATAATCGGCCGTGACGACAAATCTGAGGTCACCCTCCTGGTCTTGATACACGTGGACCTCGGTTTGAGCGGAGAAAGAGTACCCCATCAGTGTAAGTAGAATCTCTATTAATGATGAGCGGTCCGGGCCTGCTTCCGTCTTCTCGATCTGGTACGTATCGGCAAGGGCCTTGGCTCGAACCGGCGGATACTCGATGGCCTTGACGCCCACCTCGGCCAGGTAGTTTTTGATTGTTTCAGGGGTACGTGGCTTATGGGATTCTATCAGATTAATGACAATGAAGCTGGGTTTTTCGCCTGAACCCGGTTCGGTCAGGGTTACAATCCAGTCGCCGGTAATCTTGAGAGCAATGTCGCCTGTCAGCTCAAGGGGTTCACCCCTCTTGAACACCTTAGGGTAGCCGGACGCCTTTAAGACCTTGCCCACAGCGGATCTCAGATCATCTTCCTGTTTGAGATGGACAACCCGGTAATGCGTCCATGTGGATCCGATGAGTCTGGCGAGCTTCTCCGGAAACGTGTTTGACGGATCCACAATCACCCATCTGGCGCTTCGCAGATTCACCATGGGAAAAGATGTGGCCTTGAAGTGGACTCCACTCCCCGCTTTCAGGGGGATGAAATGCTCCCCGGACTGGATCCACCCTTCTCCCATTGCCGTAAATATTCTCCCCAGATGATAGA
>JAUUVE010000346.1 GCA_030589715.1 Desulfobacteraceae bacterium
CGTTTTTCCCATTCCAGAAAATATTTCTTAAACTTTTCATCAGGGACTGCGACCCATTCTTTTATAAACGCTTCTCTCTCCTCCATGGTAGGAAGGGGGTCCTGAGGGAAGGACCCTTCGATCTGGGTGATAGCCATCTTCTCACCAGTGGCTATCATGAGGAAATAGGGAGGGTTCAGCTTTCCCAGCTTGATGGGCAGCTGCTCAAATTTTTTCGTGGTATTATGGTCGTATTCTTCTGCCCCCTTACCAATCTGGCGGGCTGCCCAATAGACACCATTGGCTAAAATATCTCCAATCCCCTCCCGCCGTGCAATTTTTTCAATGAGGTAGAAAAACCTCCCCCTGACGTCGGGCGGCATTCCTGGAAAGTCATGGTCGGTCAAAATGCCGGCTTCCAAAAGCTCAAGGGCAAAGGCGATAGCTTGCGGCGTTGAGTATGAGTCCAGTCCTAACTCCTGAGCAACACCAAGTATTTCATAAGTAAAGTCCAGCTCTTGAAAGGACGCCATATGATAGGTATCTTTTCCGTAGCATTTATAGGAAAATCTTTTCCGTCCCGGCCAGGAAATCACATTATGGCATTTCTTCGGACAGTTATAGCAACTTGTTTGTCGGTCCATGTGGTCATACTTCAACTTCCTCCACCTGTCTTCAAGTTCCTTGCTCCAAAAATCTTTTCTCCGCACACGCGCATTGCCCCAGGCGAAATTGTTGTGGTGGAAACTGTCATCCTCATCGACCGCCATCCAATCCCCGACATTCGGGTTCTCATAAAGTTCCTTCCTCAGGCGGAGGCATACCTCAAAGAGTTCAGCCGGCCGGGCGATATTGATGTCCTTTGTTCCGCGAACAGCGATCGCCTTTAACCTTTTGTCTCCCATGACCGGGCCTGGCCCTCGAGCCGCGCTGGCGTGACTGTGATCGATAGAAGCCATATAGACCCTGTTTTCACCGGCCGGGCCGATAGCGGCCACCTGGACTTTGGCGTCCTTCAACTCTTTCTTAATTTGTGCTGCAGTTTCCTGACTGCCTTTCCCCCGAAGATGGCTGGCATCACGTATTTCCACTTTGTCATTGTTTATCCACAAATAAACCAGGTCAGGGGACTTGCCACGAAGGACTATTTTGTCATAACCGGCGTGTTTCAGTTCCACCCCAAAATATGATCCCATTAATGAATGTGCATATAAGTTTGTCTGGGGAGAAAAGGTATTCACAACGGTACGATTGGCACCGGGAACAGGTGTGGCATTTAAAAGACCGGTGCTGAATATGAGTAGATTATCGGGAGAAAAAGGTTCGACTTCAGGAGGACCCCTATCCCAAAGTATCTTTGCGGCAGTACCCTGACCCCCCAGATGAAGTTCCACCAATCTTGGGTCGGTTTCTACCCTCTCGATGCTTCCTCGGGATAGATCAATTTCTAAATTATACCCTGTCTCTCCGTACCTCATTTTTAAACTCCCTTAGCTTAGTAAGCCTTTAATACTAATCAAAATAATTACTTGTCTTTTCCGCCAGCATATCGTGATACTGGTAATAAGAACTTCCTTTTTCATCTACATAAGTGTTTACAGGATCCCTATTCTACGGTGCCTCTTATGCGTCAGCCATACGGATGGAGCACATGAGGGATTTCATGTCAGGATACCCCAGGATGCGCTCCCTGCACTGGACATCGGTAAGCAGGTTGGCATTGGCCTCCCCGGACCAGCCGTGGGGCACAAAGACCACCCCTTCTGCGACCCTGTCGTTGACCGTTGCCTTCATGGTGACCTGTCCTCGGTTGGTCGTCACAACGACCTGATCCCCATCCGAAATGCGGTACTTTTTGGCAGTCTGTGGGCCGATCTCGGTCATAGGCTCGGGATAGGCCTCTTTTAACGCCTTGACGTTGCGATGTTGACTGTGGGTGTAGTAGTAGTTGCGGTTCCCTGTGGAGAGAATCAGGGGGTACTCATCAAGGAACTCCTTGGTAGCACTCATGGGGCTCCTTTCCGGTTCCTGATAGTCCGGAAGGGGACTGAAGCCCACCTTCTCCAGGGCCTCGCTGTATATCTCAATCTTGTGGGAAGGGGTACGGAACTGGCCCTCTGCAATGCCGTATTGCTTTTCCTGGTAAAAATCCCCTCCAGGCTTTTCATTCATGAGATAATCAAAGGACAGACCAGAAGGGCTCAGCTCAAAGGCCACCAGTTCCTCCTCCGACTTCCAGGGGAACAGGTCCGCCATATCCAGCCGCTTGGCCAACTCCGTGTAGAGTTTCCACTCGGACCAGCTCTCATGGAGAGGCTCGATACATTTTTTGCGCAACATCAAATAGGGCATGCAGTGACAGACGTTGTAGGTGTAGGCCACGCCCCATTTCTCCAAGTGGGAACAGGCGGGCAGCACGTAATGGGCCTCCTTGCAGGTCTCGCTCATGAACATGTCATGGACCACCAGGAGGTCGAGCTTTCGAAAGGCCTCCCGAAAGGCATTGGTGTCCGGCATGGAAACCAGGGGATTGCCCCCCACCACCAGAAAGGCCTTCAGTTTATCGGGGATGCTCTCCGGTACGACCGTCACAACACCATAGGGGCTCTTGCGGCCCCAGACCTCAAAAAACAGAGGATACTGGTCCGCGCCCAGGGGCTCCCCTTCCACCTTCAATCCCACGTTGCCGAAGGCAAGCCGGGGGCTGATCACCCAACCGCCGGGCACATTGATGTTGCCCGTAATGACCTGAAGGATGGAAAAGGCGCGGCTGTTCTGGGTGCCGTTGGCCGTCTGATCCTGGGTACAGGTCCCCTGAAAGATGCTCGCCCCCTTTGTGCCGGCAAACATTCGGGCGAGTTTGCGGATGTCATCGGCCGACACCCATGTGATCTCCTCGGCCCATTCCGGGGTGTACTGCTGCACGTGGGGGACCAATTTGTCAAAACCGAGGGTATGCTCCTCGATGAATGCCTCGTCATAGAGCTTCTCGTTGATGATGACATTCATCATGGCCATGGCCAGCGCCCCATCCGTACCCGGTCGTATCTTGAGGTACATCTCTGCCTTGTCTGCCAGCGGGATGCGCCTGGCATCAATCACCACCAGCCTGGCCCCCTTGGCCAGGTTTTCCTCCATGGCCATCTTCAGGGGGAAATCAGAGGCATCCGGGTTGTGACCCCAGAGGATGTACAGGTTGGTGTCCTTTTCTTCCACGGGGTACTTGCCGAAGGTGATCTGGCGGGTGCGGATACGCATGAGGTAGCACACACTCTCGACAGAGAACATATTGGGGCATCCAAAGGCGGCCTTGCACCGCTGGGTCACCCCTGCAATC
>JAUUVE010000049.1 GCA_030589715.1 Desulfobacteraceae bacterium
AAATGAAAAGGTCTCATTTAGAGATCTGGAGATTACTATCCAGGAGGGGGACCAGCGGAAAATTGATAAGGTCCTCATCACACGAAAGGCCCATCCCACTCCCCACAAAAAAGAAAAAGATCCCCAGCAGGCGTGACTTCTTAGTGAATCGGACCTTAGGACTACGTTGCGGGTATCCTGGTCCGGTTCAGAGGACTACCTAATCCTATGGATTGGTCTCGGCTCCGGGTTATTGGAAAGATCGAATGATGGCACTTTCCTTTCGTAAAGTATTATTGGCCGTCCTCTCAGGGGTTATGTTGACTGCATCCTTTCCCCCTGGAAGGCTTTCATTTCTCTCCTGGATTGCCTTGGTGCCCCTCCTCAAGGGTCTGGAGGGCAGATCTCCTTCCCAGGGTTTCAAGCTAGGGCTCATTGCTGGTGCAGTCCATTTTATTACCCTGATGTACTGGATTATGGTGGTACTTGGGCATTATGGAAATCTGAGCATATTTGTAAGCCTTGGCCCCCTTATCTTGCTGACTCTCTATTTGGCCCTCTACATTGCCATCTTTTCCAGCCTGACCACGTGCCTAAAGGGCTCCCGTTTTGACATCATTTTTATGGCAAGTTTTTGGGTTAGTCTCGAATATATCAGGGGCAATCTCTTGACCGGTTTTCCTTGGTGCCTTTTGGGATACACCCAATATAAACAATTGCATCTTATTCAAATTGCGGATCTAGTTGGCGTATATGGGCCGTCCTTTTTGATTGTCCTCATAAACGGGCTTCTCTACCACATCATTTCCAAACAACACAGGAAGGGCGGTGGCCTTCTTAAATGGGAGGTGTTTGTGGTGGCCCTAATTGCTGCCGGGACATTGGCATATGGTCAATACCGTATGTCTGGGAGGGACGAGGGCAAGAAACCGAGCCGGATCATTAACACGGCAATTGTCCAGGCCAACATTGATCAGTCCATAAAGTGGGACCCGGCATACCAGGCGAGCACGATAAATACCTACCAGAGGCTCACACGGGAGGCTTACAATTTCAAGCCTGAGCTTATTGTTTGGCCTGAAACGGCGGTACCCTTTTTCTTCCAGGATAACCTAAGGCTCTCACCACAGGTCTTGTCCACGGCAGAGGAGGCTGGGGCACTCCTTATCTTCGGGAGCCCTGCTTATGAACGCAGCGGGGGGGTGACAAAATATTATAACCGGGCCTATCTACTTGCACCAGATCTCCAACGACCACCTCAATATTATGATAAGGTCCATCTTGTGCCTTTTGGTGAATACGTTCCCCTCAAGAAGATCCTCTCTTTTGTCAGTCGCATGGTTCCTGCGGCCGGGGACTTTGAGGCAGGGCATAAGACAACTCCCCTGAAAAGTGATGATATGTCCATGGGTATTCTCATATGTTTTGAGGCCGTTTTTCCGGAACTGGCGCGTAGCCTTACACGGGAAGGGGCTAATATTTTGGTCAACCTGACAAACGATGCCTGGTTTGGGATGACCAGTGCACCCTATCAGCACTTGAGTATGGCTGTCTTCCGATCCGTTGAAAACCGAAGACCGATGATACGTGCTGCAAATACCGGTTTCAGCGCATTTATCGGGCCTCAAGGTAAGATCCTGGAATTGAGTGGCCTCTTCCAGAAAGAGGTCCTTGAGGCCCCCGTTGATATATCTAACTCATCCCTGACATTCTACACCCGTTTCGGAGATCTCTTTGTCATCTTTCTCATTATCATTTCCTCACTCAAGGTCTGCTCCCGTCTCAGGGCTAGATGGATCGGGAAGAGAAAAAGGTCTTGTCCCACTTGAAATAATTTTATCAAGGATTAGAATGGCAATCATAATTGATACGCCCGTAAAAAGTCCTTTTTACGAGCGATTGCGAATTTAGAGATTCAGGCCCCGGTGGAATCGAAAATAAAAAAGGCTATTCACGGGGTAAAAATTGTGAATTATTGTCACCAGTCAGTCCTAAGGGCATTACTCCAAATCCTGAACTTTTTGACTTTTTACGAGACCATCATAGTTGAACCAGCAAATAAAAGGAGGCGAAAATGCAGCAGAATATAATAGAAAGGATTGATCATATTACGGGTCAACTGGATGAACTAAGAGGTCATCTTTGACTTGGATAAGCAAGAAGAAGAACTCAAAAAAATCGAAAAGATGATGTCAAATGCCAACTTCTGGCAGAAGGATCAGGGGGAGATATCCCGGTTAAACCAGCAGAGTGCGCTTTTACGGGAGAAGATCGATTTGTGGCAAAAGCTCCACCAAGAGACCGAGGAGGCCAAGCTTCTTGCGGAAATGGCCTTTGAAGAGGATGATGAACCCACCTTGCAGGAGGTAGATGACCAAGTAGATCGGCTTGAAGAAGAGATAAAGGGCCTGGAGTTTCAGTCCCTACTGGGAGATGCCGATGATAAGCGCAATGCGATTCTAGCCATCAATGCAGGGGCCGGGGGGACCGAGGCGCAGGATTGGGTAGAAATGCTCTTCAGGATGTACATCCGCTGGAGCGAAGACAAAGGCATGAAGGTCCACGTCTTAGACTACCTCCCAGGTGATGAGGCGGGTATCAAGAATGCCACCTTCACCGTTACCGGCCCTTATGCCTATGGATACCTCAAGTCAGAACACGGCATCCACCGTATGGTTAGGATCTCCCCCTTTGATGCCACCGGGAGGAGACACACCTCCTTTGCCTCTGTTTCTGTCCTTCCAGAAGTGGACACAGATATCATGATCGAAATCGATGAAAAGGACCTTCGCATTGACACTTACAGGGCAAGCGGTCCTGGGGGCCAGCATGTGAATAAGACCAGTTCAGCCGTTAGGATTACACATCTTCCCACAGGAACTGTAGCACAATGCCAAAACGAGAAATCCCAGCACCGCAACAAAGAAATGGCCATGAAGGTACTCAGGTCCAAGCTTTATGAGATTGAGAAGGGAAAGCTGGAGCAGAAAAAGCAAGAGATGCATCAGTCCCAAAAAGATATTGCGTGGGGTAGTCAAATAAGGTCTTACGTGTTTAACCCATACAGGATGGTCAAGGACCATCGTACAGATGTAGAGGTGGGTAACGTCGACGCTGTCATGGACGGCGGCATTGACCTGTTTATCGATGCCTACTTGTGGATAAAATAGCAATCTTGCAATTGAATATTGACGATCGGCAATTGGACATGGATGATTGAAAATCGTCAATCGTCAATCCAAAATCTAAAATCTAATCATCCCCCTTGATAGACTTGATCGATGGAAACGATATAGTCTTTTATGCCCTCGCCGATCCCCCTGGCCACCCATTCCTGGTACTTCTTGCTAAGCAACCTCTTTTTCTCCGTACGGTTGGTGAGAAAACCTACCTCCACCAGGACCGAGGGCATCTCGGCACCGATCAGCACATAGAAAGGGGCCTGCTTAACCCCCAGGTCTTTGACCCTTCTATACTTCTTGACCACCCGGGACATCATTCCCTTCTGGATCTGATGTGCGAGCCGGCTGGATTCATGGATTTTTGTGTTCAACATCAGGTCATTGAGAATAACCTGGAGGTCGCTTATGTTCTTCTTAGAGGTGGCATTCTCCCTTGCCGCCACCATCACGGCCCTTTCATCCGTGGCTATGTTAAGAAAGTAGGTCTCTAGGCCTCTGATTCTTCTGTTCTTATGTGCATTGACATGGAGGGAGATGAACAGGTCTGCCTTTTTCATATTGGCAATGGCTGTTCTCCGTTCCAAGGGTAAATAGATATCCTTATTCCTGGTGAGGAAGACCTCGCACCCGAGCTCTTTCTTTAGTTTCTTGGCCAAGAGTTTGGCTATGCTCAAGGTTATATCCTTTTCCTTGATACCTCCCCGGGCCTGGCAGCCCGGGTCTTTGCCCCCATGACCTGGGTCAATTACCACTCTCCTTACGTTCAGGCCAAGCTGTCTGGCAAGGGATACCGTGCTGTCTGGCCCTCTGGCCTTCTTGATTCCTTTCCCAGGCACCCTCTTCTTCAGGGCCGATCTATAAGTGCCCTTGGCCTCGGGCCTTCCATATCTGCGAACGTCCACAACGATACGAAAGGGGTCATAGAGGGGAAAGACCTTGTATTGCCCAATGCTTTCCATGTCCAAGACCACTCTAACTGTATCTTTTGTGTGCTGACCTGCCCTGGCCCTCTTGAGTAGATCGTCTTTTATGGTTATGGTTAGGTCGATCTCCGATGTGACACGGGCATTCTTGAGGTCCAGATAGAACCTGCGCGGTTTATTGACCTTTGGGTCTGCCTTTAGCAGGTGGTAGTCATACTTCACCCGGCTGTCCAGGTCTACCACTACCCGCGTGTAGTTTGGGGTGGACCAATAGCGGATATCCTTGACCGATACCAGCTTGGGTCTTGACGCAACATGAGCCCTCTTCCCTTTATTCTTCTCCCTCTTGCTAAGGATCACGGCGAGCTTATCCAGCATCTTTTTGGCCCTGGGCCTCATATCCCCTGAAGGGAATTTCACCTCCACCTTCAGAAATTCCACATATGCCCGGCTTGCATTTTTCTTGTACCTGTAAAAGATCTCCCCTATTCGGTACTGGGCATCATCTGCCAAAGAATGACCCGTATATCTGTCGACTATGCGTCTGTAAAGACTAAGGGACTTTTCCAGGTACTTCCCCCCCCCTGAGTATCTGTATAGACCCGCATAGAGATTGGCCGAATGATATATGGCCCAGGGTGCCTGTTCGCTCTTGGGATAGCGGATATAAACCTTTTCATATCCACCTATACATCTTAACCAGTTGTGACGATATTTCTTTTTCTTATGGGAACGATACAGTGCCTTGCGGCATTTATCGGCCTTCTTGAGAAGGATGGCGGGTTTATCGGGGGTCTTACAAACTGCCTCAGATCCGGCCAGGAAGGATACAGCCAAAAAGATGAGCAGCAGGATTTGATAGACCTTTTTCTTCATGCCTTGTGTACTGCTTTCAATGCACACACCTGGTGGCCAATTTCCAAGGGGGGTATGAGGTCTGAGAGATCAGCCCCAAGTATTAGAATCTACCTGCTCCTTTAGTTTGTTGAGCTCTATTAAGGCCTCCAGGGGGGTCATGGAAGAGATATCGAGCCCCCTGATCCGTTCCCTCAGCTTTCCGTCTTGTGATCCGAATAGGCCTAATTGCAGCATTGCCCCCTCATTTTTCTCACGGGGAGTGCGGGCCAAGCGGGGCCTCCCTATTTCATCCAACTCCGTCCCCTCAAGGTTGTTAAGAATCTCTTTTGCCCTCATAATGACACCTTCCGGTAACCCGGCGATCTGTGCCACCTGGATCCCATAACTTCGGCTCGTTCCGCCCGGAATGAGTTTTCTCAAAAAGATGATCCGGTCATTCCACTCCCGGACAGCTATGTTGAAATTCTTTACTCTCTGTTTTGTACTGACCAGCTCGGTCAACTCATGATAATGGGTGGCAAAGAGGGTGCGAACACCGGCCCCCTCCCTGTCGTGCAAGGCCTCTGTTACGGCCCAGGCAATACTCAAGCCATCGTAAGTGCTTGTGCCGCGTCCTATTTCATCCAGAACGACCAGGCTCCTGGGTGTTGCGTGCCGCAAGATGTTGGCCGTTTCATTCATTTCCACCATAAAGGTACTCTGCCCCTTGGCAAGGTCATCAGACGCACCCACACGGGTAAAGATACGGTCCACAAGACCTATCTCCGCTTCTGTAGCAGGGACAAAGCTTCCCATCTGTGCCATCAGCACGGTCAGGGCGGTCTGTCTGAGGATGGTGGATTTGCCTGCCATATTGGGCCCGGTAATGATCAATATCTGCTGTTCCCCTGAATCGAGCCGGATATCATTAGGCACAAAGTCCTCATCTTTCACAGTCTGCTCTATGACCGGGTGTCGTCCCTCTACGATTTCTATTCCGAGGCCATCGTTGACCTTTGGACAGACATAGTTGCTGGCCTCTGCAGTCTCGGCCAGCCCAGCCAGGACATCGATCTGGGCGATTAGCCCTGCGGTCTCCTTAATTCGCTGATTGCTGAGCCCTATCTTTTCCCTAATATTCTCAAAGATCTCGAATTCCATCTCCACCCGCTTCTCTTCAGCCCCCAGTACCTGTTCTTCCATAGCCTTCAAGGACTCTGTAATGTACCGCTCCCCATTAACCAGGGTTTGCTTCCTTATATAGTCTGGAGGAACCAGGTGAAGATTGGGCTTAGAGATCTGAATGTAGTACCCGAAGACCTTGTTAAATCCCACCTTGAGGCTTGATATTCCGGTCCTTTGTTGTTCTGAGGAGGCAAATTCAGTTATCCAGCTCTTCCCATCGCGGCTCATGGAGATCAACCCGTCAAGCTCATCATCATACCCCTCTTTGATAATCCCGCCCTCCCTCACAGAGACCGGGGGATCTTCATGTATGGCCTCTTCAATCAAATCCCCAATGTCCTTTAGGGTGTCCAGCCTTGAGGCTATTTCGGAGAGTAGCGTGCTCGCTGATCCGCTTATGGTGTCCTTTATGAATGGGAGCTTTTGGATGGAGGATTTGAGGGCCAAAAGATCCCTTGCATTCGCCCTTCTAAGGGCAATGCGGCCATTTAACCGTTCCAGATCATATATCTCTTCGAGCGCCTCTCTGAGCCTCTCCCGAGTCATGGGATCATCCTTGAGGCAGGCCAAGGCAGCGTGCCGCTTGCGGATCTTGTCAAGGTCAATCAAGGGATATACGATCCATATTTTTAGGAGACGGCTACCCATGGGAGTCACTGTCCTATCAAGAATTTGAAACAGGGAACCCTTTACCGATTGCCGCCGCATCGTCTTGAGCAGTTCCAGGTGGGCACAGGTAGACGCGTCAAGAAAAATGAAATCGCCCATATGGTAGGTTACGATCTCCTTGATATGGTCAGGAAACCCCTTCTGGGTATGCCGGAGATAGTGAACGAGGGCACCGGCCGCAGTGATCCCCTGCACCATATCCTGGCATCCAAACCCAGTTAAGGACCTGACACCCAATTGCTCTTGTAGGAGGTCTTCGGCCATGCGGGAATCAAACAAATCCCTCTCTAATAGCTCCAGGCGGTATCGGGAAAGCCCCTTTCGTGTCGATAAGGGCCCATTTTCAGGGATTAGGAGTTCGGCAGGGTCTATCCTTCCCAATTCGTCCAAGAGCTTCTCAAATGTCTCAACTTCTGTTACGCGGAACTCGCCAGTTGAGAGTTCCAGGTGAGCCAGGCCGTATATCTCATCCCTGCCTGAGTCACGGGCAGGCCCTACTGATATGGCGCCTATGTACAGGTTGCTCTTATCGTCCACATCACGTTCATCAATAATTGAGCCGGGCGTGACGAGCCTCACCACCTCTCTTTTCACAATTCCCTTGCTGAACTTCGGGTCTTCTGTCTGTTCACAAATGGCAACCTTCCTACCGCTATCCACTAACTTACCCACATAAGAACTATAGGCATGATGAGGTACGCCGCACATGGGGACCTTTTCCCCCTCGTAGGTTCCACGGGCCGTAAGGGTAATACCAAGTGTCCTTGAAGCAATCTGAGCATCATCAAAAAACATTTCGTAAAAGTCACCCATGCGGAAAAATAAGATGGCATCCGGATATTCTTCCTTGATGCGTATATATTGCCTGAGCATGGGTGTGAGTTGCGTCATCTGATTACCCTTTTATACCCGATTATTGGTGCCTTCAGTGCCAATGGAAGTTCACCTAAGCTGCGCCCGTAAAAAGTCCTTTTTACAGACAATCGCGAATTTAGGCATTGTGAATTATTTTCATAAGTTAGACGTCGAGGCATTACCAATATAATGAGCTTTTTGACTTTTTACGATACCATCACATAAATCCCATCAAATTCTTGTGACAAACCAAAACCACAAGACTCTAAATTATTTTGAGACAGTTCATTGGGCCTCTATCAAGGTCCCTCCGGAGTTGATCAGATCTATTGTATCCCAGTTCTTGCACTGGGGGCATTGCCATTGAAGTTCCTTTGGCAAGAACCCGCATTGTTTGCATTGGAATCTGAGATAGGGCATACTTAGTTGTTGGATAAGCTCTCTATAGGCAGCCAAGGCCTCGTCCTCTTTTCCCTGGGCCAGCAATATTTCCCCTTTGAACCTCCTGGCCTCCCAAAAGGTAGGGGCCAGTTCCAGGGCACTGGATATCTCCGTTAAGGCACCTTCAATGTCATTTTCATTATAAAGATAACGGGCAAGGGCCAAATGAGTGAATGCATCGGAGTTTAACTCTGAACATTCCTTCAAGAAGTCCTCGACCGGTTTTAGGTTCTGCATCCTTGAGTAGGCCCCTTCGAGGCGGCGATAGGCAAGAAATGTAAACTGAGGCACCTTTTCCACGACCTTTTTCCATGTTGATATGGCCTTTTTGTATTCCTGGTTGGCGAAATAGAGGTCTCCCAAGTGAAGGTAGGCGTCCACACACTCCTTATGGGTTGATATGGCCTTGTTAAAAGAGGAATTTGCCTCGCTCAGTTCCCCCCTCTGCTGGTGGAGCTTTCCCACCTCGACCAGATGGTGAGCCAGTATGTGATCATGATCCCCTTTGGCTAATCGTGAAATCTTCGCTCGTGTCAGAAAGGCATTCTCCCAGTCCTTCAATTCCTCGTAAATCCTTTCAATCTCTTGCAAGGCCTTTACATTGGAAGGATCCTTCTGCCCCACCTTCTGAAATGTGCTCAGGGCTCGGTTCAGGAAGCCACCCTTGCGATAATCCAAACCCAGATCGAAAAGGGCCTGAAGGGCTATCTGCTTATCAATGGTTGGTCTCAGAATGATATTCTGGCGAATACGGATTGCCCTATCAATATCGCCCTTTGAGCGGTACAGGTTGCCAAGTGCCACATAGGTCTCTATAGTATCAGAGTTGACCTGGACCGACTTGGTGAATTCTTCGATCGCCTGGTCATGGTCATTGGAGAGGATATATTGGATTCCTTTAAAGAAAGACTTGTCCCCCTTATCGGGGATCGCCTTCTTGAGCCTTAAGCCCTTGTTACGACGTATCCCCCAGCCGATAATCAGGCCGATTGCAAGGGCGATGATAGCCGCCAAAAGAATCTGCTGGGTACCCGGTAAAACGAACCATTGCCATAGCGACTGCAAGCTGAAATATCTCCTCTCCTAATAGCCACTTCGAGCTGCCCGATCCTGCGGCTTTCCCCGATTACATCCAACCGTCAACACAATCAAGGTGTATACCTGGTTTTGCTGATACCACAATACGTCATGCCCTCTTATGAGGAAAGAATTTCGAGGGCGACTTCTCTTATCAATATCTTAAGATATTACCCGCTCCATCTTGGGTGACCACTTGATCAGGGGGGCTGGCTGGTAGAATTCCAGGCCCTTCACTTCGGAGCAGATTGTACCGGACGGAACTAGATTCAAAGGGGTCTTTTTTATATTTCGTGAGATCTCTCAGAGCTCATATCTTCAGTGGTCACGGGTAAGTTCCTCAGGGAACTAAGCTCCTTATCCTTTTCTCGCACATCCTTTATAAAGGTCTTAATCTGTTTCTTGAGGCGGAAGCGCTCTGTGATTCCGTACAACCCTGAAGCGAGGACACCGACAAGAAAAGTGATGATCGCTATGAGGGAGAGGGGCATCTGGGAGGTTTCAAAATTAAGAAAGCCTAGGTTGACCTTAAAGCTTATAGGGGTTGCCAGGGCATCATAATTCTGAACAGCCAGGATCACGATAAGCAACAAAAACAATATCACGAGTATCACCTTTACATTTTTCATTACCTACCTCCAGGATCTAGTTTAAGTTCTTCAAAATGGGGTAAGAGCCTGCCATAGGTCTCTTTAATGTGCTCGGGAATGACTCTGACTTCCCCAAACACGGCCATAAAATTAGTATCCCCATTCCAACGTGGTACAATGTGGAAATGCATATGTTTCTCCATGCCAGCCCCAGCGACCTTACCGAGGTTCAATCCTACGTTAAATCCTTCCGGGTTCATCACCTTTTTCAAGACCTCAATGGCGTTGCGAACCATGCCCAAGAGATCCAGGGTCTCCTCTTGGGAGAGGGACTCCAGATCTAAGACATGCCTCACAGGTGCCACCAAGAGGTGTCCGTTGATATATGGAAAGCGATTCATTACTACCATGGTCAGAGGACCCACGTGC
>JAUUVE010000420.1 GCA_030589715.1 Desulfobacteraceae bacterium
ACCACAGAGGAAGTAGCCCAGGGAGTGGCCCTTGCCACGGGTCCCTATGAAGGGGAAGTGGGGTTTACGTTTCCGGGCGTTTTTGGGGCTGTTGCCACGGCCTATTTTGCAAAATACGGGGCCACACGTGATGATCTTATGAACATCCCCATAAAGACCCACCAAAACGCGCCGCTCAATCCTAAAGCGCAATTCCCGCTTACCATCCGGGATATGATGACTAAGAAGATGGAGAGTCTGAAGAAAAGGGAAGGAACGGCGCCCGACTGGCAGCATGAGAAGGACTTTTTGAAGGATCCAAGGGCAAACCCTGTGGTGGCCTGGCCTATGCACCTGTTTGATTGCTGTCCCATCAGTGACGGGGCCAGTTGCATGCTGCTGGTTGCTGAGGAGATCGCCAAGAACTTTACCGATGATCCCCTATACGTGGTTGGAATCGGACAGGGGAGTGGCAGAGGTCTCCATGCCTGCGACGATCTTACAACCTTTGAGGCAACAAGATATGCGGCTCAAGAGGCCTACGGCATGTCGGGCCTCACACCGGAAGATATCCAATTTGCCGAAGTTCATGACTGTTTCTCCATCGCTGAGCTTATTCATATTGAGGATCTGGGCTTTTTTAGGCCGGGCGAAGGATATAAGGCCGTAGCAGAAGGACAGACAAGATTAGAAGGCCCCATGCCGATCAATACTTCAGGAGGGCTCAAGTGTAAGGGCCATCCCGTGGGAGCCACCGGGATCTCTCAGCTCTATGAGGTCTGGACCCAGCTGAAAGGAAAGGCTGGAAAACTCCAGGTTCCAAAGAAAGACCTGCGGATTGGCGCGGCCCATAACCTTGGCGGAACAGGTGGTACATGTACGTTGACTATTCTTGAGAGGAGATGAACAGATGGAAGAAAGACCTTTTAGTGATATATCTTATGGCCAGTTTCTGAATGAAGAGAAAATAATGGGTACAAAGTGCAAGAAATGTGATGCCCTTTACGCACCCCCTCGACCTATCTGTATCAAGTGTCACAGTTCAGAGATGGACTGGGTCGAGATGAAGGGAGAAGGTAAACTCAGCGCCTTCACCTGTATTGCTGTGGGCCCCCCATTTATGATCGCGGAGGGTTATAATCGTAAGAATCTTTATATTTCTGGTGTTGTTGAATTAGAGGAGGGTGTTAGGGTTGATGCCCGCATTGAGGGCGTGGATGCCAACAGACCGGAAGAGATCAAGGTAGGCATGCCCATGAAGGCCAAGTTCCTTCATCGAGGAGAGGGAGAGAATCTAGAAACCTACCTTGCATTTGAACCCGAGTAACAGCCACCACAGGAGGAAACTGACGCGTTGTTGTCTCGAAGCATTATACCCTGAACAGACAGCAAAGCGTTTTTTTATCCCGAAGGGAGAGAGATCCATGGAATGGCCGGTACATGATAATCTCACGGCTCTCGAATCCATGAAAGATGAAGCCTTTCAGGGGGGAGGGAGCGATCGGATCAAGGCGCAGCACGGCAAAGGGAAGCTCACAGCCCGTGAGAGGATTGATCTTCTGCTAGACGAAGGCTCTTTTGAAGAGTTTGATCTTCTTAAGAGTGGGAGGGGCGGCGCCATCGGCGGAGGAAAGGATTATCCGGGCGACGGGGTGGTTACCGGGCACGGGACCATTGACGGCCGGGAGGTCTTTATCTTCAGCCAGGACTTCACCATTGTGGGAGGCTCCTTGGGGGAGGGGCATTCCCAAAAGATCTGCAAGGTTATGGATCATGCAGTCAGGGTGGGGGTCCCCATCATCGGGCTCAATGACTCTGGAGGGGCACGGATCCAGGAGGGTGTGGATGCCTTAGCGGCCTACGGGGAGATATTCAACCGCAATGTCTTAGCAAGCGGCGTGGTCCCCCAGATCTCCTGCATCATGGGCCCCTGTGCGGGCGGTGCCGTATACAGCCCGGCCATGACCGATTTTACTTTCATGGTTGAAAACACATCGAACATGTTTGTCACGGGTCCCAATGTGGTCAAGACCGTGACCCATCAGGAGATCAGCTCGGAGGATCTGGGAGGCGCTCAGGTTCACGGCGAGAAGAGCGGTGTAGCCCACTTCATCTTCCCTAACGATATCCTCCTCCTGAGAGAAGTGAGGCGCCTGATCAATTACCTTCCCTCCAACAACCGGCAGACAGCCCCTATTCTGGATCTCAGGGATCCGGTGGAGCGCGCGGATCCCGCCTTGGACTATCTGATTCCCGATAATCCCAATCAGACCTATGATATGAAAGTCCTTATCAGCAGCATTTTAGACGGGGCGGAATTCCTTGAGATTCAGCGTTATTTTGCCAGGAATATCATTGTGGGTTTCGGCCGGTTGGGGGGACAGACCATCGGGCTCATCGCCAACCAGCCGGCGGTCTTGGCCGGAGTCCTGGACATTCATGCCTCCACCAAGGCGGCCCGGTTTGTCCGTTTCTGTGATGCCTTCAACATTCCCCTGATCTGCCTGGTGGATGTGCCGGGTTTCATGCCCGGACCGGAACAGGAGCACAGGGGAATCATCCGTCACGGGGCCAAACTCCTTTACGCCTTTGTTGAAGCCACGGTGCCGCGTATTACGGTCATTCTCAGGAAGGCCTATGGCGGGGC
>JAUUVE010000240.1 GCA_030589715.1 Desulfobacteraceae bacterium
GAGAGGTTTGCCCTTTATGGGGAGGAGCAGGACCTCTGTCTGAGGATAAGAAAGGCGGGATGGGCTATCGGCCATATCCCGGACGCGATGGTAATACATTGGGGCGGACAAAGCGAGCGCAACAACCTTCCAGCAGAGATATGGAAAAAGAAATTTGAGGCAGAGCTTGTCTTTTACAAAAAACACTATACCAAAAGGACCATCCGGGCCATAAATAGGGCCAACCTTGCCCAGGCCCTATGGAGGCTAGTTACATTAACACTCTCTCTTCCCTTTAGCACTGACAGAGAAAGCTCGCTCAAGAAGTTGGAGAAATATAGGCTTGTTCTTAAGATCTTCCATTCTTGAAAGGCATAAGAATCGCAATATATCATAAATGGTTAGCATGAAGATTGCTGTGGTGATTCCTAAGTATGGATTTGTAGGGGGAGCCGAAAGCTTCGCCTATCAAGTCACAGAGAGGTTGGCCGAGCGCAATGATTTTGACATCCATGTATTTGCCAACAAATGGCTCCCGGGCCCGGCCCCTATTAAATTCCACAATATTCCCAAAATCACCTTCCCACGGTTTCTGAGGCAGATAAGTTTCGCGTATTTTTCAAAAATGCGGATTCGTCCCCATGATTTTGATATAGTCCATAGTCATGACCGGATCTTCCGTATGGATCTTTTCACCATGCACGGTATCCCTCACAAGACATGGATCCGGGAGGCGAGGGGTAAACGGCTCAGTCTTTTTGATAGGTCTGTTGCCTGGGTGGAGGAAAGGGCCTTAAATAGACCAGAGACACTTATGATCCTGCCTGTTTCAAACCTTGTCAAAGATAAACTACTCAGGCTCTACGATATTCCAGAATCAAGAATCCGTGTAATCCACCCTGGCGTTGCAATAGAACGCTTTTCTGCCCTCGACCGAGACGCCTGCAGACAGGAAGTCCTTGGACGTCACGGTCTTTCACAGGGGGACATAATCGCCTTGTTTGTGGGCATGAACTTCGAGATCAAACGTCTGGCCCTTGTCCTGGAAGCCGTTGCTGAGCTGGTTGGGCGGGGAGACAGGAATTCCGGGTTAAAGGTTTTGGTGGTAGGGAAGGGGAAGAAAGAGAGGTACTTGAATATGGCCCGCAAACTGGGAATCGTTGAGCGGATTATCTTTGCAGGCGTCACACGTGAGGTAGAAAAATATTATCTGGCAAGCGACATATTTGTTATGCCATCGGTATTCGACACCTTTGGAATAACCGTACTTGAAGCCATGGCAGCCGGGCTGCCAGTTATTATTACTAAAAAAGTAGGTGCCAGGGATTTAATAAACCATGGCATTCAAGGCTTTGTACTTGAAGAAAACCCCTCTGCCAGTGATCTTTGCGAAAAGTTCTCTTTTCTCTTGGAAAAAGAAAATAGAATAAGAATGGGGGAGCAGGCTAAACAGGTGGCACTCCGGTATACATGGGATACGACCGCTGACCAAGTAGCGGAAGTGTATCAGGGGTTATTGGTTGACAAAGGACTTGACAGCCCATAGTCCTTAAAGAAGTCCTTGACTAGGCCCGAAAGTATAATAAAATCGGGCGGACCCGGAGCCCCGGCCCAAGACCTTATTTGTTTAATTCAGTCAGCGACTTATATCTTTTGAGGGACATGAGACCATGAATCAATATCTACCTCTGATCCTTTTGGGAGTATTCTTAAACGCATCTGCCCAGCTTTCGCTCAAACAGGGCATGCGCACTGTAGGGCACTTTGCCTTTTCTCTTGAAAACATAATGCCCATCGGGACTAAGGTGGCCCTCAACCCCTTTGTCCTGGCAGGGCTCTTTTGCTATGTGGTTAGTGTGATTGTCTGGCTCATGGCCCTATCCAGGGTGGATGTGAGCTATGCCTATCCTCTCCTGAGCGCAGGTTACATCGTGACCGCCCTTGTAGGGCAGATCTTCTTCGGTGAGACCCTGGGACCGGTTCGCTGGGCCGGCATCCTGGTAATCTGCCTGGGGGTCTACCTTGTTACCCGGGGTGCCTAATGAGAAGTCAATTTCTGCCATTTTCACGGCCATCCATAAAAGAGGAAGATATTGCTGCTGTCGGCGATGTCCTTCGATCAGGATGGATCACTGCCGGACAAAATACTGCCAGGTTTGAGCAAGAATTCTGCCAGTACGTTGGTTGTGCCGGAGCAGTTGCACTTTCTTCGGCCACGGCTGGAATGCACTTGGTGCTCAGGGCCCTCGGAATCGGACCCGGGGACGAAGTAATTACACCCTCCATGACATGGGTTTCGACCGTGAATCATATCGTCTTGGCGGGGGCAAGTCCTGTCTTTGTTGATATCGAAAAGGATACATTGATGGTCTCCCCTGATTCTGTAGAAAAATGCCTCTCCTCCAAGACAAGGATGATTGTTCCCGTGCACTTTGCTGGCGCCTCAGTCCATATGGCCCCCATCCGCAAAATGGCTGATCAAAAGGGCGTCCCCGTGATAGAAGACACGGCCCATGCCCTGGGTACACATTATTTGGGCCGCCCTGTAGGCAGCGAGGGTAGCTCCATCTTCTCCTTTCACCCCATAAAGAACATCACCACTGGTGAAGGGGGCATGTTCTGCTCTGATGATGAGGATCTCCTCAAGCATATTAAGAGATTGAAATTTCATGGACTCGGCGTGGATGCCTATGACCGACAAACACAGGGGCGCTCTCCCCAAGCCCAGGTCCTGGAGCCGGGCTACAAATACAATATGACTGACATCGCGGCGGCACTTGGACTCAGCCAGCTGGGCCGTATCAACCAATTGAACAAGAAGAGGGCTGAACTGGCCATGAGATACCGAGAGCGCCTCCCCGAAATCGACGAAATCATACCCCTTTCCGATCCACCTCATACCACAAGGCACGCCTGGCATCTATTCATTGTGCGCCTGGATATAGATAGGGCCGGCCTCACACGCGATGATTTTATGCACGAGTTAAAAAAGAAAAATATTGGTACGGGGCTCCATTTCCGCGCCGTCCACTTGCAAAAGTATTACACTGAATCAATGGGCACCCACTACGGTATGTTACCAAATACAGAGTGGAATTCCGACCGCATATGTTCGCTGCCTCTGTTTCCTGATATGACCATTGAGGACGTAGATGACGTGGTGGAGGCAATAAAGACGGTGCTGAAAAGGTAAGCCCAAAGGGAAAGATCCAGACCATGACACCCAAAAAAGATCAGAGGTCAGAGACCAGAGATCAGAGATCCGCAATCCACAATCCAAAACCCCTCATATCGGTGGTCATTCCTGTATTTAACGAAGAGCAAAATCTGGAGGAGCTGATCCGGCGTTGTCTGGATACGTGTGGCGGCCTGGGCAATCCATTCGAGATCATCCTTGTTGACGATGGCAGCACTGACAGATCTCGAGAGATGATCACTCAAGCTGCGGGAGAAAGCCATGGTAGGATAATCGGGATACTCTTGAACAGAAATTACGGGCAACATGCCGCGGTTATGGCCGGCTTTGGAGAATCAAGAGGTGATATTGTCGTTACCCTGGATGGTGATCTCCAGAACCCACCCGAGGAGATTCCTAGACTGATCCGGAAGGCAGAGGAAGGATTTGATGTGGTCGGCAGCGTCAGGGTACCCAGGCGCGACAGCCTTTTCCGAAGGGTCGCTTCTTCTATGGTTAATAAGGCCGTGCAGAAATCTACCGGAGTAGAGATGCATGATTACGGTTGCATGCTGCGGGCCTATCGCCGCCATATAGTGGAGGCCATGCTTCAATGTCACGAACGCAGCACCTTTATCCCCATACTTGCCAACACCTTTGCTCGATGCACGACCGAAATCGATGTACGCCATGAGGAGCGTTCCTCTGGTGATTCTAAGTATGGGCTATGGAAGCTGATTAACCTACAGTTTGACCTTCTGACCAGTATGACAACCCTCCCGGTACGCCTTTTGAGTGTGCTCGGAGGAATCATATCCGTTCTTGGGATAGGTTTCGGGATGTTCCTCTTCGTTATGAGGTTGATTCATGGACCTGAGTGGGCGGCGGAGGGGGTATTCACCCTCTTTGCTATCCTCTTTATCTTTATCGGAGCGCAGTTCCTGGGAATGGGTCTACTGGGCGAGTATATCGGCCGTATCTACCACGATGTCAGGGCGCGACCCCGATATTTTGTAGAGCGGGTTGTGGGAAGGAGCGATCCAAAGAAGGAAGGAGTAAGGAGTCAAGAGAGGATACCCGTATGAAAGCTGTAGTCTTGGCCTATCACAACATCGGCTGTGTCGGCATAGAGGCACTGTTGCGGCACGGATTTGAAATCACCTCTGTCTTTACACACAGGGACGATCCACAGGAGACCATCTGGTTTCATTCTGTTGCAGAGCTTGCCGCATCACACAATATTCGGGTCTATGCCCCTGATGATATCAACCATCCCATGTGGGTTCGAAAGATTAGAGAACTTGAACCTGATATC
>JAUUVE010000298.1 GCA_030589715.1 Desulfobacteraceae bacterium
ACCTTATGAGGCCCATGGCACGGTCCAGTATCTTTTCATCCAGGTCCACCAGCCCAACCTCAATACCGGACTGTGCAAAGACCTGGGCAATGGAATGCCCCATGACACCCGCGCCCACTACTACAGCGCTCTTGACACTCTGTGGTTCCATAAGTTACCCCCCATAGGATTGAAGATTGACTATTGAATATTGACGATTGAAAAACAGCAGAAAAACAAGAACATACAGGATCAGGAGCCAAAAGCATTTTCTTAAAAGCTATAGATGGATTGGAGTGTTGGATTCAAAGAATAAGAAAATGTTTCCCCGATCTTAACCCAATGCTGCAATACTCCGGTACTCCAATACTCCAATCTTTTTTCTCCATAACTCCAGCACTCCATTACTCCATCCGCTTTGTAATACCGTTGAGGTGCTTTGGCTATTAAGACGCTATTTGATACCAAGAATCTCCCTCGCTTCATCAGGCGTGGCCGGCTCCAGTGAAAATTCCCTTAAAATCCTGACCATCTTTTCCACCAGTTCTGCATTGGATTTGGCCAATTGTCCCTTACTGATATTCAGGTTGTCTTCCAGACCCACACGGCAGTTGCCACCCATAAGCACGGCTGCCGTGCAGATGGGGAACTCAGCCCGTCCTGCCCCAAAGGCGGACCATTGGTACTTGTCCGGCCCGAAGAGGCGGTCGGCCGTTTCTTTGAGATGAATCAGGTCGGAAAAGGTCGGCTGTATAGCGCCCAGAATTCCCATAACGAACTGAAGGTACAACGGGGGTTCCAGAAGCCCCTCCGAGAGCAGGAATTTCGCATTGTAGAGATGCCCCACATCGTAAATCTCAAGCTCCGGTTTGGTCGCGTTCTCACGCATAATGCCGCAGATATTTTCCAGATCCGCAGATGTATTCTGGAATATGTTCGCCTTGCTGGCCTCCAAAAAGGGCTTTTCCCAGTCGAATTTCCATTCCTTATATTTGGCGATCACCGGGTAAAGGGCAAAGTTGATTGAACCCATGTTGAAGGAGGCCAACTCCGGTTTGAACTCCGGAACTGGGGCCGCCCTCTGATCCACGGTCATACCGGCGCCGCCTCCGGTGGTGATGCAAATGATCACATCCGACTCGGTGCGGATTTTATCTATGATCTTGCGGAAGAGATTCAGGTCGGGGCTGGGCATCCCGTTTTCAGGATTCCTGGCGTGGATGTGAACGGCGGCCGCCCCGGCCCGGGCCGCATCAATGGCCTGACCAGAGATCTCCTCGGGGGTGATGGGCAGGTGGGGTGACATGGTGGGGGTGTGGATAGACCCCGTGATGGCAGCAGAGATGATTACCTTTCGAGACATAACAAAACCTCCTTTTTGCCACGAGGGCATTTGCCACAAAGACACGAAGACACAAAGTATTCTTCTTTTTTTGTAACTATTCAGGTTGTCAGGTTCACGGTTCACAGTTCGGGGTTGGCTGTTTTGTAGAGTTCGCTCTGGACTTCGGTGCAAGAGCGTTTGGCGTATCGCAAGAACCGTATGAACTCCACATTCGTCTCCGAATCGAAACCTTCGGGAATATTATGCATCGATGATCCGGCAGCATCTTGCATCTGTCTTTTCAGCCTGTAGTCCTTTGCAAGCCATGGCTTCTTTGTTAGCCGGTACACTTTTCGAGTCAATTCGCGCCTGCCTGTGCGACGGCAGACAGGTGCCAGTTGCCAGGCCTCAATAATATCTTCAAACCGTTCAATCTTCATCGGTCTCTAACCTTGAACCGTGAACCTTGGAACTTTGCACCGGAGTAGTTACCTTTTTTGTGCCTTTGTGCCTTAGTGGCTAGCGAGCTCATACTTCTTTACTTTGCCTGAGGCCGTTCTTGGAAGGGTCTCTTATCTGATGACGTATTTCTTTGGGACCTTGTAATCCTACAGCTCTTTTTAACATAATTTTTTGATCTCTTCAATCTCGATCTCCTGTCCCTCCCTTGGGACAATTACGGCGCAACCAACCTCCCCCCACTTTTCGTCTTGGATTCCAATGACAGCAGCCTCGGAGACCAAGGGGTCTCGTATTATGACGTTCTCGATCTCTGCGGGGTAGACATTGAGACCCCCGCTGATGTACATGTCCTTTTTTCGGCCCGTGATATAGATATATCCTTCATCATCATATTCTGCCAAATCTCCAGTATGTAGCCACCCTCCTTCAAAGGCCTTCTGAGTGGCCTCGGGCTGATTCCAGTACCCTACCATAGTGGCCGGACTACGAATCAAGATCTCACCCTTCACCCCCGGGGGAACCCTTTCCATGGAATCATCCACGACCATCAGCTCGCAGTTGGTGCACGGTTTGCCCGCAGAGCCAATCTTTCTTAGGGCGTCTTCCTTTTTCAGATAGAGGGCTATGGTGGGTCCTTCAGAAAGTCCGTAGCCCTGTAACAAGGTTGATTCTGGGAGTAGTCGATTGAATTTTTCGATCACAGTAACGGGCACGGGTTCAGCACCCGTAAGTACTGCCTGGAGAGAATCGACACGGTCCTGTGAAAGTTCGGGAAAGTCCACAAACTGCTTCAGGACGGTGGGGACCAAGAGAACTTTTGTGATCTTCTCCTTTTCTATCAGGTCCAGGAGATGAGCAATGTCGAGGCCACCGCTTGGCATGAGTATAACGGTCCCGCCCATCCACAGAGTGGGCAGAGTGAAGTCATGAAGTCCGGCCACCCAGCACAGACCTGGCACGCAAAGGTATCGTTCGTTCTCGGTGACGTCAAAATCGCCGACCTGGTGGAAGGAATTCCACAATAATGTCCCCTGGGTATGCATTGCACCTTTTGGGAAACCCGTTGTCCCGGAGGTGTATTGGAGGACGAAGAGATCGTCGGTTTGTACCGCAACATGGTGTGGGGGTTCGTTTTTTGCCTTACTTGTTAGTTTTTCATAGGAGAGGGCTGGAGCAGGTGGATCTTCACTGCAGATGCATATGATCTCTCGGAGTCCTGGTGTGTCTTTCTTGTCGAGATCCACCATCGGAAGGAGATCTTCACCAACGACAAGGATGGAGGCACCGGAGTCGTTGAGGACAAATTCCATTTCCCTGGACTTTAGCAGGAAATTCACAGGGACCATAACTGCCCCAAGGCTTGCAATGCCGAAAAAGATATCAAACCACTTGGCGCAATTCCTCAAAAGCACTGCGACCCTATCCCCTTTACTCACCTCCAACGACATAAGGGCATTGGCAAACCTGTAGGCCCTCTCCTTCAATTCCTTGTAAGTGATTCGTATGTCCTGGAAGATGACCGCCTCCTTGTCAGGGTCCACGTGGCAGCCGTAATCAAGACGTCTCAAGAAATACGCAAAATCCATATTCTCAACCCCGTTTGCGAGAATTGAAAAGGACGTGGGGAGTTCCCCCATGTCCCGGGTTTAGAGGTTACTAGGAGGCTGTCCGAGGGGGATGACCATCGGTGTACCGACATAGGGAAAATCGTAGAACTCGCTTTCGTTGAGGGAGTATACGAGAAATTGGCCTTGTGTGTCAAGCCAAATTTGACCGCATGATGTTGTGGGTGGAGCTCGTGGGCGGAAAGCGGAGGGCTTGAAGATATGGTATCACATCTTGATTAATGCATTAGCGCGATCAAACTCATCCTTCACCACTTTATCCTCGCGGAGTTGTTTTCTAACGATACCCACCTGCCTGCTCACTGAAGAATATGTTAAGCCAAACAGCTTTGCAATCTCCTGGTTTGTGAAACGACCTGTTTGCCATAGCATATAGATCATCAAGTCTCGACCTGTTTTTTCATTG
>JAUUVE010000185.1 GCA_030589715.1 Desulfobacteraceae bacterium
ATCCCCAAGGTTTCAGGCTCAGGACTGGGACAGGCTTACATCTCTCCCCGCTCCAAGTCGGTCCTGGACAAGGCCTTTTCCGAGGCAGAGCAGATGAACGATGAATTCGTAAGCCTCGAGCATATCCTATTGGCTGTAACAGGGGAAAAGGAGGGGGAGGCATCGCGCCTCCGTGCCCTCGCTGGAATCACCGGGGATACCATCCTTAAGGCCCTGGTGGATATCCGGGGCGGCCAGAGGATCACGGACCAAAACCCGGAAGACAAGTTCCAGGCCCTGGAGCGGTTTACTATAGACTTGACTGCCATTGCCTCGAAAGGGGATCTGGACCCGGTTGTGGGCCGGGACGACGAGATCAGGAGGATCATCCAGGTCCTATCCAGAAGGACCAAGAACAACCCGGTTCTGATAGGCGAGCCAGGTGTCGGCAAGACCGCCATCGTGGAAGGTCTGGCGCAGAGGATCGTCCAGGGGGATGTGCCGGAGACCCTAAAGGACAAGAGGGTAGTAGCCCTCGATATGGGGACCCTTATTGCCGGTGCCAAGTACCGCGGGGAATTTGAAGACAGGCTCAAGGCCCTCCTCAAAGAGGTAACCGACGCCCACGGTCAGATCATCCTCTTCATAGATGAGATGCACACCGTCGTGGGAGCGGGTGCTGCAGAGGGGGCAGTGGCCGCCTCCAACATGCTAAAACCACCCCTTGCCAGGGGCGAACTCAAGTGCGTTGGTGCTACGACCATCAAAGAATACAGGAAATACATCGAAAAGGACGCGGCCTTTGAAAGGCGTTTTCAGCCGGTAATGGTCGAGGAACCCACTGTTGAAGACACCATTTCAATCCTCAGGGGGCTCAAGGAAAAATATGAGGTACATCATGGTGTACGAATCAAGGACTCGGCCCTGGTGGCAGCCGCAACACTCTCCCACAGGTACATCACGGATCGATTCCTGCCGGATAAGGCCATTGACCTAATCGACGAGGCCACATCCCATCTGAGGATCGAGATCGATAGCATGCCGGCAGAGATCGATAACATACAAAGAAAGATGACCCAATTGGAGATAGAAAAGGAGGCGCTAAAAAAGGAAAAGGATCAGGCCTCCAGGGATCGGCTCAAGAAAATCAAAGACGAGTTAAACCAACTCAAATCTCAGACCGATGAAATGACAGGGCACTGGAAAAAAGAGAAGGATGCCATCTCCAGGATACGGGAGATCAAGGAAAGGCTTGAAACAACCAGGTCTGAGGCCCAGATTGCGGAGCGAGAGGGTAATCTAGCCAGGGCCGCTGAGCTGAAGTACGGGACCCTCATCGAACTGGAAAAGACCCTGAATGAGGAAAACAAAAGGCTTGAAGAGCTCCAATCCGGCCAAAAGATGCTAAAGGAAGAGGTAGACAGCGAAGATATTGCGGAGGTGGTGGCCAAATGGACCGGAATACCGGTCTCGAGGATGATGGAGGGGGAAAAGGAGAAACTCCTCCAAATGGAAGATAGGCTGGAGAAGCGTGTTGTGGGTCAGGAGAAGGCCATCGTGGCCGTGGCCAATGCAGTTCGCCGGGCCCGTTCCGGGCTCCAGGACCCAAACAGGCCTATCGGCTCCTTCATATTCATGGGGCCAACAGGTGTGGGCAAGACCGAACTTGCCAGGGCCTTGGCCGAATTTCTCTTTGATGACGAACAGTATATGGTCAGGATCGACATGTCCGAATATATGGAAAAGCACTCCGTCGCAAGGCTAATTGGCGCCCCTCCAGGGTACATCGGATATGAAGAGGGTGGCTACCTGACAGAGGCCATAAGGAGACACCCATATTCGGTGGTCCTGTTCGATGAGATAGAAAAAGCCCACCCAGATGTCTTCAATGTCCTCTTACAGATCCTGGATGACGGCAGGATGACCGATGGTAAGGGACGTACGGTCGATTTCAAGAACACCGTTCTGATCATGACCTCAAATGTGGGCAGCCAGTGGATACAGGAACAGGGGGGCAAGGATAACCCCGACACGGAAAAGCAAGTAATGGATGCGCTCCGTGCCACCTTCAGGCCGGAGTTCCTAAACCGAATCGATGAAATCGTCATGTTCAATTCACTCGGCCCAGAAGAGATCCAGAAGATCGTTGGAATCCAGATAGAGATTCTGGATACGCGTCTCGAGGCAAACAAGATCAGCCTTGAACTGACGGACGAGGCCAAAGAGTTCCTCGCCAGGACAGGGTTTGACCCGGTTTACGGTGCAAGGCCCCTTAAAAGGACAATCCAGCACCTTATCCAGGATCCTCTGGCAGTAAAGATCCTGGAAGGTTCAGTCAAAGATGGGGATCATATAAAGGTGGATGTGAGGGATGGTCAGGTGGTTTTTGCGTCCTGAATCTGATCCGCCGAGTTTACCTTTTCCCTCAATTTTGGAGAACACCTAAAGGTCACTATCCTCCTTGATCTAAGGATGATATTCTCACCGGTTTGAGGGTTCCTCCCCTTTCTGGCCCATTTGAACTTGATCTGGAACTTGCCAAAGCCCGAGATGCGCACGTCTTCTCCTTTGGCAAGGGTTTCCTTTATCTTCTCAAATAGGGTGCCAACGATCTCGGTAGTACGCTCGCGGCTCAAGAAGATACAATCCAGCTCCGGGAACAGGAATTGTTGGGCGCCCTTATGCCGCCTCCTGAAACGTACCTGCCCCATCACATTCTTTACGATATCTGCCTTGGTGAGTGTCATGGTATGCCAACCCCCTTCCCGGACCACACCAATAAACCAAACCCTTCTTCGCCCTAGGCCCTTTGCGCCGTGCGCTTTGCCCTATGCGCCATGCCCTTTGCGCTTTGCGCCATGCGCTACGCGCTAAAGTGCATGTCATGAAGCTGCCGAAAACGCCCATTTAGAGACAGCAATTTCTCACGGGTACCCGATTCCACTATCCTCCCCCCCTCCAGTACGAAGATACGGTTCGCCCTCACAATGGTACTCAACCGATGGGCAACAATCAGAATTGTGAGACTGCCCCGCAGCCTTTCAATAGCCTCCTGGACGAGTCCCTCGCTCTCGGCATCCAGGGCAGAGGCCGCTTCATCCAGAATCAAGACGGAGGGTTTGATCAGAATAGCCCTGGCGATTGCTATGCGCTGTCTCTGCCCCCCAGAGAGCAGTGACCCCTGATCCCCCACGATGGTCTGATAGCCGTTCGGCTGGGCCATGATAAAATCATGCGCGTGGGCGGCCTCTGCCGCTTCTTTGACCGCATCAAACCCTATTCCCGGGTCTCCGTAACTGATGTTGCTAGCGATGGTGTCATGGAACATGAGGGTATCCTGGTTAACGATCCCTATCTGCTTACGGAGGGATTCAAGGGTGACATCTCGGATATCGACCCCATCTACGGTGATTCTGCCCTTTGTCACATCATAAAATCTTGGAAGCAGGTCCAGAAGGGTGCTCTTGCCACCTCCGGTTGAGCCCACAAAGGCCACCATATCGCCTGCATCGATCCTAAAGGAGATATCTTTGAGGATCAACTCGTCAGACGAATAGCCAAAACTAACCCCATCAAACTCGATGGCTTTCTTGTGCGGGGGGAGCCTCTCTGCACCGGGGCGTTCCCGAATCTCCGGAACGGTTCTCATAATCCCGAAGACCCGCTCTGTGGCGCCTTGAAGGGTCTTAAGATTATTATTCACCAGGGCAAGCCTTTTTATCGGACTGTAGGCCCGTGAAAACGCATATACCATGGACATAAGCTCACCAAGGGTGTGGTGAAAATAGATCTTGCCTATGATCAAGACCGTAGGGAGGACCAAAAAAACCACTGAATCCATCATGGGACCAAGCCCCAGGTGCCATCGGCTCCAGTGCATTATCCTTTTGTAGAGGCGATTTGCCAGCTCCCTAAACTTTTCTACCTCACCCTTGCCCGTGAAAAACCCATGTACCAATTTAAGACATAGAAGGGTCTCCTGGTAGACAGAGGTGACCTCGGCCGTAACATCCTGCACCCTGGTGGCATGTTTCTTGACCTTTCTCCCAAAGAGCCTGGTCAGCCCGAGGATCGGAGGGATCACAACTATGACCAACACGGCTAGCTTATAGTTCATAAGTAGGACGTATGCTATAAAGACCAGGGCCGTCAGTGGATACTCGATGATGCCAATGAGCACATTTGCAATAAGGCTCTGCATCACAGAGAGGTCTGCCGTGGACCTGGCAACCAGTTCCCCTGATTTTATGTGGTGATAGAACCCGAGTGGAAGGGAAACGAATTTTTTGAAAAGGTCTATTCTCAAGGACATGACCGCCCTGTTGGCAAAGGCGGTCGCAGCAAGACCTCCAAGATAGGTCGTGATTGATTTGACCACAACCGATACAAAGGCAACAAAAGTAAGGATGACAAGGAGCTTGTTTGGAGAGACACCGTCCACCAAAACCCTTTCGGTCCGGTGCCAAGAGAGCCATGATCCGGCATCAAAGCTAATCCAGGGTATCTTCCAGGTCACCGGATCTGATCCGGTCTTCATCCCCTCATCAACAAAGGGCTGGAGGAGATAGGCCGGAACCACCACAAAGAGGGATGATATGGCCGTGAGCACTAAAGAGCACACCACCAATTTGCGATGGCGCTTCACATAAGAGGCAATATCTTTACCTAAGATGAAGTCTAGCATGGGAGTGTGTATGAATGCGGAATGCGGCCCCGCTTCCAGCCCGTAGGTCTTCCAGACCGGAGGGTGGGGGTCTACGCCCCGGAGCGAATGCGGAATGCGGAAAGAACCGCGCACTCCTATAATAATAAAGACTCTGAGCAAATAGTTTCAAAACCATCTCTTCAAGAGGCGAGACTTGGCAATGCAGAAATCCAAACATCGGAATTCCGACCACCGCATTCCGAAATCCGAAATCCCTCCGGGCCGGAGGCCAAAATCCGCAATCCGCAATCCGCAATCCGCAATCCGCAATCTAAAGCGCCCCTATAAGCCTCGAGATCACGATCCGTTGTACCTCCGACGTGCCTTCGCCGATCTCCAGCAGCTTCTGGTCCCTATAGAATCTTTCAACGTCGTACTCCTTCATAAGCCCGTAACCCCCGTGGAGTTGAACCGCATGATTTGCACATCTGTACATGACTTCGGAACAGTGGAGTTTGGCCATGGCCGCTTCTTTTGAAAACGGCTTGTCGTTATCCCTCAACCAGCATGCCTTGTAGAGGAGGAGGCGGGCACACTCGATCTCAAGGGCCATGTCGGCCAACTTAAAGGCATTTACCTGAAAATTGGATATGGGTTTTCCGAACTGCACCCTTTCCTTACTGTATTTCAGGGCAAGCTCAAAACAGCCCTGGGCACCCCCAAGTCCCATGGCCCCTATGGACAGACG
>JAUUVE010000123.1 GCA_030589715.1 Desulfobacteraceae bacterium
CTGGTCTTTCACCTTCGGCCCAATGTCCGATTTCATGACGGCCATGTCTTCGACGCCCATGATGTCGAGTTTACATATAAAGCAATTATGAACCCAAAGAACCTATCTCCAAGGATTGCTGACTATGAGCCGGTCAGGTCAGTAAAGGTGATTGATCCCCTGACTGTCAGAATGGTTTACAAGAGGCTTTATTCTCCTGCACTCGGCACATGGGGCATGGGGATACTGCCGGAGCACATGCTCAACAAACAGACCCTCAGAAAGGAGGCCATCAGGCTCGGGAAGGACCCCGATACGTTTTCCCTAAGACAGAGCTCCTTCAATCGCCACCCCATGGGTTGCGGCCCCTTTGTCTTTCGAGAATGGAAGTCTGACCAGTTTATCATCCTGGATCGCTTTGAGGATTACTGGGAAGGCCCCCCAAGCTATGAGCGCTATATGTTTCGGATAGTCCCTGATCTCTTGACCCAGGAGATGGAATTCTACGCAGGTACCCTGGACAGTTACGATGTCCAGCCACACCAGGTAAAACGTCTGAAGACAGATCCCAGATTCCAGAGTTTTTCGGGAACCTCTTTCGGTTATTCCTATATAGGTTATAACATGCGCCGAAAGCCCTTTGATGATCCCAGAGTGCGCACTGCCTTGAGCATGGCAATAAACGTGGACAAGATAATCGAATACGTGCTCTATGGGCAGGGGGAACGGATCACCGGTCCCTTTGTAAAGCAGACCGATTATTACGACCACAAGATCAAACCGATCCCCTATGATCCCGGAGGTGCCTTGAAGTTGTTAGAGGAGGCAGGCTGGATACGCAACGGGGATGGCTGGCTTGAAAAAGACGGAAAAAGACTCGATTTTACCCTTATTACCAACAGCGGTAATGATACCCGGAAAGCAATCCTGGCAATCGCTCAGGACGCCTGGAAACAGATAGGTATCGATGTCCGCACCGACATCCTTGAGTGGTCTGTCTTTATCCAGGAACGGGTAAACAAATTGGATTTCGACGTCTTGATCCTTGGCTGGCGTATGGGCATCGAACCCGATCTCTATCAGATCTGGCATTCCAGTCAGACCCATCTACATCAACTCAATTTTGTCGACTTCAAAAACAAAGAGGCAGACGATCTAATAATCAAGATCAGGCAAGAATATGACCATAAAAGGCAGGTTGAATACTGCCACAGGCTCCATGAAATTATTGCACAGGAGCAACCTTATACCTTTCTATATGTGGGAAAGTGGACGGCCGTACTGGACAAACGGATTGTGATAAGGGAACTGGACGACGACGGCAGCATGCTCTACAGAAAGATCAAGCCCACCAAGACTGGGAATTATTCATTTCATTTCAACAAATGGATAAAGATCCCGGAGATGCCTGAATTTGCAATTGATTGATAGCCAAGCGGTTACATGATCAGGCTTTACAGGTTGCATCGAGCTTTTTTGATCTTCAACTTATAACCCGCAACCCATAACTGCCAGCTAAAGGTATTACATATGTTATCATTTATCGGAAGGAGCATCATACAGAAGATTATCACCCTCTTCTTTGTCTCAATAATTTCCTTTCTGATCATCCACCTTGCCCCAGGAGAACCGAGCCAGATAGACCCCCTCAACCCCAAGTTCACACCGGAAATACTGGAGAGGTTTCGCAAGGAGTTCCACCTGGATAAGCCCTTGTATGTCCAGTACCTCCTTTTCTATAGAGGTCTCTTCACGGGGGAGACCGTATCGTGGAAGGATAATCAGCCGGTGCTCAAAAAAATATGGGAGCGGTTCTTGAACAGCCTGCCCCTCTTCATCGTCGGCACGATCCTGACCTGGACCCTTGCCTTTCCGGTGGGGATACGTTCGGCCATCTTCAGAGGGGGATTCTATGATCGGAGCGCCACATTTATCTCCTATCTGTTGATATCCGTACCGGGGTTTTTTGTGGCCTATGTCCTCATTATCCTTGTGGTAACCAATCTCCACGTGCCGGTGTTTGGCATGGAAACCTTTGGCTTCGAAGCGGCATCCTGGCCCCATAGGTTCATGGATCGGGTCTGGCACCTGTTGCTCCCATCTGCACTGGGGGCCACCGGGGGGATAGCGGTCCTTTCCAGGTATGTGCGGAGTCAGATTCTCGAGGTGGAAGGCCAGGATTATGTGCGCACCGCAAAGGCCAAGGGGCTACCTCCGGAAAAGGTCCATTACAAACATGCCCTGAGAAATGCCCTGCTGCCCTTTGTAACCATGTTCGGCCTGATCCTGCCTGGTCTTATAGGCGGATCGGTTATTATCGAATCGATCTTTTCCTGGCCGGGGATGGGGAGGATGGCCTATGAGGCAATTCTGGCAAGGGACTATCCCATAATCCTGACAGTCAACTTCATTTCCGCAGTGCTGGTCCTGGCCGGCACCTTTGTCTCTGATCTCCTTTATCTGGTTGTGGACCCAAGGATACGGCTGTGACGATTGTCGATTGTCGGAGCGAAGCGGAGATCCCGCTGAAAGCGGGGATGATTGAGAAGTGATGAACATGCAGGAACTAATAACCAATGACCAATAGCCAAGAGACGTTAGAAGGGCCCCTGGCCCCAAGACAGACAAGGCTGCAGGAATTCTGGCGGCTGTTCAGGCAAAACAGGCTTGCCATTTTGGGGCTTGTCTTCTTTGTCCTTTTCTTCATAACTGCACTCACAGGTCTTATCCTCACCTCAGGCCATGACCCGCTCTTTGACCCTGCCCTGATCCGCTTACAGGAAAAGCTGCTACCCCCCTTTTCAAGACCAAACCCCAATACCTTAAGCCCTGACGAGTTTCCTACCTTAGGGCTTTACCTCCTTGGGACGGAGAATCTTGGGCGGGATGGATTTGCTCGAATGTTGCAGGGGGCCTGGGTTTCCCTGACCGTGGGATTCGTGGCAGTCGGGATCTCGCTCCTTGTGGGTATATTCATGGGGGGGATTGCAGGTCATTTTGGCCAAAATCATATCAGGGTAGGTGACATCCTTTTGGCCTGTCTTCTCCTTGCCGGGGGATTATTTATTGTTATTGGATATGTCTATCCGGGGTTCATAATTATTGCCATAGCCCTTGTCTGTGCCATTGGTCGTCTTACCTCAAGGATAAACCCTACATCAATATGGTCAGCCATAGTAAATAGAGCGGCCATTTCTGTTGACACCCTAATAATGCGAATTGTCGACATCATGCTTTGTTTCCCAAGCTTTTTCCTGATACTGACTGTAGTAGCCCTTCTCCCTGCAAGCATTTACAATATCATGATCGTAATCGGGCTGACCAGCTGGATGGGTGCTACGCGCTTTGTCCGCGCTGAATTTCTCTCCCTCAGAGAACAGGATTTCGTGACCGCAGCAAGGGCACTCGGGGTACGCAATTTCCGGATTATCTTTCGGCACATGATGCCAAATGCCATTGCACCGGTCCTGGTATCCGCCACAATCGGTATTGCCACCGCCATCTTGACAGAGGCTGGCCTGAGTTTTCTTGGCTTCGGGGTCCCGCCCCCGCACGCCACCTGGGGCAATATCCTCTCAGATGGCAAACGTTTCATATTTGATGCGCCCTGGCTTACGTTTGTCCCGGGTATCGCTATATTGATTGTGGTCCTTTCCTTTAACCTGTTCGGTGAGGGTCTGAGGGATGCCCTGAATCCGAAGCTCAGGGAGAGATAGAAGGCATGAACAAACCTCTCCTTTCGGTCCAGGACCTGAAGGTCCATTTCCATAGCAACGGCAGGATCGCGCGTGCCGTTGACGGGGTAAGCTTTGATGTCGGACCCGGGGAGACAATCTGCCTGGTTGGAGAGTCGGGGTGCGGAAAGACCGTTTCGGCCCTTACCATACTCGGCCTCGTCCCAATTCCGCCCGGGAAAATCGCGGGTGGCAAGGTCCTCTTCAAAGGGAAAGACCTCCTTGATCTGGGCGAAGAGGAGATGCAGAAGATCCGCGGGAACCGGATCTCCATGGTCTTCCAGGAACCCCTGACATCTCTGAATCCGGTCTTCACCATAGGAGACCAGATCGGGGAGGCCATCAAGATTCATAAACAGGTTGAATCCGCAGAGTTACGCAAGAGGTGTATTAAACTACTAAAGGATACAGGGATTCCCTCCCCGGAAGATAGGCTTAATGATTACCCTCACCAGCTCAGCGGCGGGCAGAGACAGCGGGTCTTGATCGCAATGGCCCTGGCGTGCAATCCCGAGCTGGTTATTGCCGATGAACCCACAACCGCACTTGATGTGACCATACAGGCCCAAATCCTCCGCCTGTTCGAATCGCTGCAGGAAAGCGGGTCCATGTCCGTCCTGTATATCACCCATGACCTGGGGGTGGTAGCCAATATCGCCGATCGAGTCTATGTCATGTATGCCGGCACTATCGCCGAGCAGGGAAATACCATTCAGATCTTTAACGACCCTCGCCATCCTTACACCCAGGGGCTCTTGGCCTCCCTTCCAAGCCGCTCCAAGAGGGGGAAAAGGTTACACAGTATACCGGGGGCTGTGCCGAATCCCGCCCACAAACCCAGCGGGTGCCCCTTCCATCCCAGGTGCCAATTCAGCATCGAGAGCTGCCAGGGCCGCTTCCCTGAGATGTGTGATTATGGCAACGGGCATTTCAGCCGCTGCCCGGTATTGTACGAAAAATGGGAATAAACGCCTTATGATTTCTTTTTCTTTCACAGAGAATGGACATGTCTGCAGGATCAGCCAAAGCTAGCCTGGGAAACGACCAGGTCACCCTCAAGGTCGAAGGCCTTAAGAAATATTTCCCTGTGCACAGGGGTTTTCTTCAGCGGGTGTCAGGGTGGGTAAAGGCCGTTGACGGTGTGGACTTTGAGGTACTGCAGGGAAAGACACTGGGGCTGGTGGGCGAAAGTGGGTGTGGAAAATCTACGGTGGCCCGACTTATCCTGAGGCTCCTGGAACCCGATGGTGGAAGGGTAATCTATCGAGGTAGCGATATTACCAGATTGTCCGAGAAGGAGATGAAGCCCTTGCGAAAAGAGATGCAGATCGTGTTTCAGGACCCCTTTGGGTCGCTCAATCCCCGCATGACCGTTGGCCAGTCCATTGAAGAGGGGCTCAGGATCCTGGGTATGCCCAGGCCGCAACGCAAAGAACGTACCCGGGAATTGCTTGAAATGGTAGGCATATCAGGGAGTAATGCGGACAGGTACCCCCATGAGTTCAGCGGGGGCCAGCGTCAGCGCATCGGTGTGGCCCGTGCCCTGAGTGTGGAGCCCTCTCTGATCATCTGCGATGAGCCGATCTCGGCCCTGGATGTCTCTATCCAGGCACAGATTATCAACCTCCTGGAAGACCTCCGGGAGCAACTCGGGCTCAGCTATATCTTTATATCCCATGATCTCAATGTGGTGAGCTACCTAAGTGATAGGGTGGCGGTCATGTATCTGGGTCACATAATGGAATACGCAAGCGCCGATGAACTCTTTGAAAATCCCCTCCACCCTTACACCCTGGCATTGCTCTCGGCAGTGCCCGTAGCGAAACCTGGGCAGGATGTGGAGATAAAGTCCCTTGGTGGCGATGTCCCGAGCCCTTTGGACCCGCCCCCCGGGTGCAAATTTCAGGGCAGGGGCCCCCTGGTAGAGGAACGATGCCGGCTCGAGGAAGTTGATTTTTGGGAACCCGGAGGGGGCCACCAGGTCCGATGCTGGAAAGTTGGAGAGGGCTAAGCCACAATTTTCCCTTGACTTATTAGCGAAAATTAGGCAGTATTCAAAGTTACTGGGGGATCGTATAGGGGTAATACGGCGGGTTCTGGCCCCGTTAACCGAGGTTCGAATCCTCGTCCCCCAGCCATTGAGCACAGTAAGCAGTAAGGAGTATACAGTAAGCAGCAGTGGATCGCGAATCTGACTGGTTCTTACTACTTACCGCATAGTGCATACTCCTTACTTGTTTGCAGGGTCCCATCGTCTAGCGGTCTAGGATATCGGCCTCTCACGCCGGAGACACGGGTTCGATTCCCGTTGGGACTACCAAGTAATATCAAGGGCTTAGGCAATGTCTACTAAGTCCTTTTTTCTATTTCTAGCATATTTCCAGCATGAAAAATGGTGATTTTTGTCGCCGGATATAATACATGACCGCCAGTGATACCAAGGAAATTCAGGTGACCCTCCTTTCTCTTTTAGCCACCTCTCCTTTCCATTTTCAAATAGCTCAGGAATGATTTTTCGTGAATCATCAGCCTCTGCCATGTGAGGCAACATTGATCTCCTTATAAAATTCTAGCAGATTTCTAGCACACACAAAATCCCTTCCGGGTGCCTTATTGGTCTATCTGCGCATCAATCCATGGTCCCATTACCGCATCAATCATTTTTTCTCAATCCAAATCCCATAAAGGAGGAGAATCATGGAAAGGAAGTACCTAAGACCAGACGAAGTTGAACAGATTTACCGAATAAACGCCAAGACACA
>JAUUVE010000228.1 GCA_030589715.1 Desulfobacteraceae bacterium
CTTCATGACCCGGCATTCCATTTTCCCCATGGTGGGGGGCGCCTTTACCATGAAATCGTTTTGCCTTATCGCCATGGCCGGCATGGGGAACATTGCAGGAATAATTTGGGTCAGTTTGATACTTGGGCTCTCAGAGAACTTTGTGCTGTCCTTTATGGGGTATGCTGGATGGGCAGATATCATTTTCTTTGCCCTGATTTTCTTGGTGATAATCACTAGATCGCACCAGAGGCGGGTAAGATGAGAAACTGGAGATATCTTGTTTATGCCTTGGCCGTTATAGTGTTCACAACCCTTCCATTTTACACTGGGGTCTACCTGTTAAACGTAGCAGGCTACATTTTGATCTTTATGACATTGACCTTAACGTGGGACATGTTGCTCAGGTCGGGACAGATCTCTTTCGGTGTATATGGCTTTTTTGGAGTTGGTGCTTATACAGCGGTGATCACGTTTTTGGATGCAAGCATACACCCCTTATTCAGTATCCTTTTGGGTGGTATTTTCGCTGGGTTCCTTGCGTTGGTAATAGGACTCTTTGTCTTGCAGCTGAGAGCATTGTATTTTGCTATTGTCACCTTGGCCCTGGGTGGGATTTTTATGGTGGTCGCAAGAAATATACCTGAACTGACAGGGGGGCCCGAAGGAAGAGTTCTCCCATCCACCATCTTTGATGGAGATCCCACCAAGACCTATTGGCTGATCTTGGCAGTTGCTGTCTTAACTGTTATCATTTCGATCCTATTTGAGAAGTCCAGGGTCCACTTTGCCGTTACGTCCATCAGGGACGATGAGATTGTTGCCAGATCAAGCGGTATCAATGTATTCAAATATCTCGTATTTTTGTTTGCCGTAACCTCTGCCATTCAGGGCCTGGCCGGGGGTGTTTATGGCCACATTTATGGATTCGCTTCTCCTGAAGGCAGCTTTTCTTTGACCTGTACACTCTTGCCTATGGCCATGGCCCTCCTGGGCGGGATATACACCACTTTGGGCCCCGTTTTAGGCGCTATATTGTTGGGATCAATCTCAGAGTTGTTAAAATTACTGATGCCCTATGGCCATCTCCTTGTTTATGGCATTATTATAATAGTGGTCATACTATTCTTTCCCAGAGGGATAGTGGGAACACTCGGGAAGCGCTTTGAGAAAAAGAGATAACGAGTCATAAGGTGTGAGCGATGGCTATTTTAAAGACCGAAGATTTGACGAGGTATTTTGGAGGCTTAGCTGCACTCAGTAATGTCAGCATCGAGATCAGGGAAAACGAGATCGTCGGGATAATTGGCCCAAACGGAGCTGGAAAGACTACTTTAACGAACGTCATCGCTGGAATCTACATTCCAACAAACGGTAGGATCATCTTTAAGGGCCAGGACATTACAGAATTACCTGCCCACAGGAGATGTAGACTCGGCATAGGGAGGACCTTTCAGCTTGCAAGACCACTGGGAGATATGAATTTATTAGAAAATGTCATGGTAGGAGCCCTTTTCGGGCAAGGGCTTGGGCAAAGGCAGGCCCGAGAAAGGGCCCGGGAGATATGTGAATTTTTAGGCATCGAAGAAGTTGAAAGGGACGTAACAAGGCTGACAGCACTGGAAATCAAAAAGATGGAGATATCTCACGCCCTGGCAACACAACCCAAGATGCTTTTCTTGGATGAGGTGATGGCAGGCCTCAATGCGGATGAGACTATGGAGATGATTGAGTTGGTGCGAAAAATCAACGCCCAAGGTATCACTATTGTTGTCATTGAACATGTGATGAGGGTAATTAAGGAACTAACCCAGAGGGTTGTCGTGCTGGACTGGGGGCAAGTAATAGCAGAAGGGCCATATGAAGAGGTCTCAGCTAATTCGCAGGTGATCAGTGCCTATCTTGGTGAGGAAGAATAATGTTTATAGTCAAGGACATCAATATCTTTTACGGAAAATTGCACATCCTCTGGGATTTGTCCTTACACATAGGGGATGAATCAGTGGGGTTGTTTGGTCCCAATGGCGCCGGAAAGACGACCTTGATTAATGCAATTTTGGGATTGGTGAAGCCGACAAGCGGTGAAATCACCTTTGATGGCGAAACCATGCTCCCTTTAGAAACACATGAGAGAGTCCGGCGTAGGATTGCAGTGGTGCCCCAGGAGCGAGAGCTTTTTCCTCTTATGTCTGTTCTGGAAAATCTGAGATCAGGTGCGGCATATATTCCAGAGGCAAGGGAAAAAACAGGGGAGAGGCTTGATTTCGGTTTTGAGATATTTCCCGTGCTTAAGGAACGATTGAGACAGCTTGCAGGGACATTGAGCGGAGGGGAGCAGAGGATGCTGGCCATCGCCCGTGCCCTCATGGCAGATCCCAAGCTGCTTATCCTGGATGAGCCATCATGCGGTTTAGGGCCATCCCTTGTCTCTGATCTTTTTCACAGGTTAAATGAAATCAAAAAAGGGCACTCTCTCCTCATAGCAGAACAGAATGTCCGCCAATGTCTGAAGACAATTGATCGAGGCTATGTGATTGAAAATGGCAGGATAATCATGGAAGACCATGCTGAAAGTCTGGCGGGTAATGATCATATAAGAAGGTCTTATCTTGGGTTATAACTCTCGTAGAAGATTGATCTCAATAGCATAGGAGGTAGTTGATGCCTGATCCTCAGGCAACCGCTGGAATCCTGAGCCTGGCCACATATATCCCTCACACCTACCACGACGCCGATTATATTGCCGCCCATTCAGAGACCCCCGCTCATATCATCCGGACTAAGTTGGGCTGGTATCAGAAGAACGTCCCTGGACCAGGCGATCACACGGTGGCTATGGGCCTGAAGGCGGCACGCAAGGCCCTTTATTACTCAGGCCTGACGCCTTCGGATATCGACCTGGTCATCTGGAGCGGCGAGGAGATTAAGGAGTACCGAAACTGGCCGGTGGGCCCCAAGATCCAAAAGGAGCTTGGGTTGAAAAACGCCTGGTCCTTTGACATCCAACAACGCTGCGGCACGACCCTTGTGGCCCTCAAACTGGCCCGGGACATGATTCGGGCTGATGAGGCCATCAACCATGTGCTCATTGCCAGCGGCTACCGCAACAGTGATCTCATCGACTACTCCAATCCCCGCGTAAGATGGATGTATTACCTGGCAGCAGGGGGGGTCGCATGCCTTGTCCAGCGGGACTGCCCTAAAAATCAAATACTGGAAGGGCATTTTATGAGCGATGGTTCCTACGCTGGAGACGTTTATGTGCCCGCTGGGGGATCTGCGCAGCCCATGACTCTGGAGGCCTTACAGCAGCATTGGCAATATCTGGACGTCTTCGACCCGGAGGGCATGAAAGAGCGGCTGGAACAAAACTCCTTATCCAACTGGCTGTTATGCATTGATAAGGCCCTGGAAAAAAGCGGCTATTCCCGTAAGGACGTCGATTATCTGGCCACGTTATTGATCAAGCGAAGCGCCCACGATCATCTAATGGGCCAGTTAGGGCTGGAGCCGCACCAGACCCGATACTTCGAGGAGTTCGGCCACCACGGACAGAATGATCAAATCCTCTCGGTGGAGCTGGCCATCGAGGAGGGTCGGATCAAGGACGGAGATCTGATCCTCATGATCTCGGCAGGCATCGGTTACGCCTGGGATGCCCTGGTTGTGTGCTGGGGGCCTAAATCCAATGAAAAGGAGCGCTAGGGGATGCTTTACGGTGACTGGATCGGGCGATGGGGAAGAGCCTTTTCTCACAAGGAGGCCCTTGTTGACGTTATACAGAACCGCCGATACACATACGGTCAATTAGCCGATGAGGTCCATCGGATGGCCAACTTCCTGCGGTCCGGACTCGGCATAGGGCATGGCGACCGGGTGGGGGTGCTGTCCTTCAACCGTGCAGAATACATCAAACTCTTGTTTGCGACCAGCCGTCTTGGGGCTATCCTGGTCCCTCTGAACTTCCGCCTGGCGCCGGGGGAGTTTATCTATTATCTGGAGGATGCAGAACCAAAGGCCTTCTTTTTCGACAAAGATCACCAGTTGATCGTTGAAGGGCTGAAGCCCAAGGTGGGCGGGGCCCATTATGTCTGCTTTGACCAGGATAACAGTGTGGGCCAGAGTCTTGCTTCTGTCTGGGAGGAATTGCCAACGGAGCCGCCTCCCGAAGTGGAGTTGGCTGAAACTGATCCCCAGTTGATTATCTATACCTCCGGCACCACGGGCCTACCCAAAGGGGTGATCCTGACCCATGGCATGATAACCTGGAACTCCTTCAATACCAATATTGGCTGGGATCTACGCTCGGATGACCGGACCGTCCTTCACTCAGCCATGTTTTATACTGCTGGTTGGAATGTCTTCACCCTGCCTCTGTTCCACTGCCGGGGGACGAATGTCTTGATCCAGGGCTTTGACGCCGACCTGATCCTGGACCTCATCCAAGGTGAGCGTTTGACCCTTTTTTTTGCGGTTCCGACTATGTTTCAGATGCTCTTGGAGTCGCCCAAGTTTTCCACTACAGACTTTTCTTCCATACGGTTTATGGTATCCGGCGGTGCGCCTTTGCCCCGGGAGATATTCGAGACCTTCAAGGTCCAGAAGGGCATCCATCTCTGGGAGGGTTACGGGCTGACGGAGGTGGGTCCCAATAACTTCCA
>JAUUVE010000306.1 GCA_030589715.1 Desulfobacteraceae bacterium
ACAACCCTGTTTGCAAAAGGCACACGGGCTGAAATGGAAGCGGCGATAAACAGTTGCATTGAGACGGCCGCCGAAGGGAGCGGATATATCCTTTCTTCGGGCTGCGAGATCCCCCTCAATTCCACCGAAGACAGGGTCGAGCATTTCTTCAATTATGGCCATCAGTCCAGTCAAGAGTTCATGGAGAGGTTGAGGGATCGGAGGCCGGAACTCTTTAAAGGCGCTAGCTGATCGCCCCTCTCATTATTGCAGATCGCATGCCTCACAGCTCCTGGCACGAGTTCGGGGACCACGATAACTTTGCCTCGGTGCGAGGCTAGCTTTTTATGGATAATGGGCGTATTATGAGCACAGATTTCCTTGCCAGGAAATTGAGACAGGCGTATGTGGAACTGGACGGAAAATACCCTAATTTCAAACACTTTGAGGAAAATAAAGAAAGGTATCTTAAGATAATAGAGTTTATATTGCCTTTCTCTTCTGATCCAAGAATCCTGGATATAGGTTGCGGTTTCTGCTATCTGACAAAGTTTCTTAAGATTCAAGGGTCTAATATCGTCGCCGTGGACTTTTTCTACGGGGACATTCCGAAAATTCGCTGTAAGGAAAATGCAATTCCTTTTTTCCAGTTGAATATTGAGGCAGATGATTTTCCTTTCGGTACAGAGGTCTTTGATGTAATCATTCTGGGGGAGGTGTTAGAACACCTCAACTATTCGCCCCTTATCCCCCTAAGAGAAATAAGAAGGGTACTAACAAAGGGTGGGAAATTGATTCTCACCACTCCTAATGCCCTTCGCCTGATCAACCTACTAAAGCTACTTGGTGGCCACAACATTTATCCAGATTTGAATACCTATTATCAAGAACCTATTTTCTACAAAGGAAAGAGCTTATTTTACAGGCATAACAGGCTGTATACCATAAAGGAATTAACCCAGCTTATCTCCCAAGCAGGTTTCAGAATGCTATCTTCAGGGTTCGTCAGTGAGGGCAACTATAGGGGAGCTAATCCAAAAAAGGTCCTCTTAAAATCCCTCCTTTCCCCTTTTCAACTAATCTTGCCTCATTTTAGGGATTTCTTATGGATGGTGGCTGAGAAGTGATTCCACCAAGTGGAGCTATCCCCTTCGGCGATCCAAGACGTACGGTCTGAGCCGGTTCTCAAGACTACCCCCTCCGGTTCAGCCTTAGAAGTCTTATTATCCATCCCTGCCACTCAGCCCCAGTATCGAAGCGGCGCTATTGCCAAGAATCGCCTCAACTTCCTCTTCTGTGAACCTTATCCCTTTCGGGGCATTGAGTGGGAGTTCCCTGAGCAGTTGTATCCGGTTCCGGGTCAGCTCAACTGTGTTGAAGATAGGGCCATCGGTGCCGAATAGGACCTTAGAGGCTCCTACATAGTCAAGGATATCGCGTAATTCGCGGCAGAAAAGTTCATAGCGGCCAAAGGCATAGGCATCCCACATGGCCAGATCGCCATAAAGATTGGGCTGATGGGCGGCAAGGTTTGCCCAGGACCGCCAATTTATAAACCCCATGTGAGCGGCTATCACTTTGAGCTCCGGAAAGTCCACCGCCAGATCCGCCAGCAGCAAGGGTTCCGCAAATTTACACCGTGACGGGGGCATGAGAGGACCCGTATGTGTCAGGAGGATACCATTGTATTCCGCTAGTACTTCTAGTAATCTATATGAATCGGCTCCACCGGGGTCATAGCCATAGTCCGGATGGTATTTTAGCCCTTTGACGCCAAACTCCTGGAAGCATCGCCTTAGCATATCGGGGGCCCCGGGCCGCCTGGGGTCGACCCCGGCCAGGGCCATAACCCGGTCGGGATATCTCTGGGCGATATCACCGGCTATCTTGTTTCCTCGCTGAATAGTTTCAGGTGTCAATCGGCTGTTTCCGGCATCGTCCACCATGCAGATCACGGTCAGATCGACTCCAGACTCCTCCATCGAGGCAATCAGACGGTCACCGGTGGGATCGGCCCATGTCTCAAAGGCCTTCTTCTTAATGGCTTCGGGGGTAAGCCCTTTTCCCATTATCTCGGCTGCCCGAATAGCATACCTGGCTGAACGTGCCACTATCTCTTCCGTAATCCCAGGTATCAAATGATAATGCACATCTATAATCATCCCGTTCTCCTTTCAGACGTCAGATCAAAGGCTTCCTCCGTACCGACGGCCTGCTTGCTTTTCATATCCCCTATTCCCGGAAGAGTGTCAAGGCCCTGGACCGTAATTCTCCCAGGCAGAAAATTGAAGCCATTTCATTCATATTTTGGTAGAATTGGCCAAAACAAAATCACTTAGCGCAAGAAAGGGGTCGTCATGAGGACATCGCTCACAGCAATAACCATTTTGGTCCTTGGCTCATTCTCTCTTGTGGGTGGGCTCGCCTCCGCGGATGAACCCACAAACATCGTCTTCCTTAGCTGGAAGGCAAGCCAGCCGCAGGTCTGGAAGGGGTTGATCCGGAAGTTCCACCGGGAAAACCCAGATGTTCGGGTGAAACTACAGGTAGGCCCACACTCCTCCACGGAATATCATGCCATTGTGACTCAACGGTTCAAGAACAAGGATGCCTCCGTGGATGTCTTTTTCATGGATGTGATCTGGCCCCCCGAGTTTGCCAACCCCGGAAGGGTCTTGGATCTCACCCCCAGCTTTACAAGACAACAGCAGGCAGAGTTTCTGCCAGGACCGATTGCGGCAAATACTTACAGGGACAGGATCTATGGAGTTCCCTGTTATCTTGCAGCCGGGCTCTTCTACTACCGGAATGACCTCCTGAGAAAATACGATCTTGAACCTCCACGAACCTGGAGCAAGATGCTCTCCCAGGGAAAGGCGATACTGAAGGGGGAAAATGACCCGGGTCTTTATATTTACTCGGGCCAGTTCAAGCAGTACGAGGGATTGGTCTGCAACATGATGGAATTTATATGGTCAAATGGAGGGGCGGTGATTGACTCCCAAACCGGCAAACCCACCCTGGCTGAACCCCCTGCTGTAAGAGCGGTTTCATTTGTACGTAACAAGATCATCGGAAAGGCCGCACCCAGGGGGGTCATAAACTACGAAGAACCGGAATCACTTGATCTCTTCATCCAGGGAAAGGCCATCTTTCATCGCAATTGGCCATACGCCTGGTCCATTGCCAATAATCCCCGGAAATCCAGGATTGCCGGGAAGGTCGGGGTTGGGAGCCTTCCTGCCTTCTCGGGGCACACTCCGGCCTCGGCCCTGGGGGGCTGGCAGTTTGGGATAAATCGATGGTCCCGACATCACCAGGAGGCCTGGCGATTCATTCAATTTATGACTTCGCATCAAAGCCAAAAGACCCTGGCCCTGGGGGCAGGCCTGGCCCCCACGCGCATGTCGGTCTATCAAGACCCGGAGGTCCAAGAAGGAATGCCCCACCTGAAGGCCTTTCTGCCCGCATTTGAGAGGGCAAGGCCCAGACCCCCTTCGCCCGTCTACCCCATGATCAGCCAGGAACTCCAGCGTTTTTTTAGCCGTGCCATTGTGGAACGAAAATCCGATGTCCCTGCGCTGGCCAAGGCCGCATCCAAGAGAATCCAGAGATTCTTGAAACTGGGGGCCATGATCCAGAAATGACTCCGAGGGACCAAAGGCTCTACCTGGTCTTGCTTGCCCCGGTCATATTGGTGCTCCTATTGTTTATAGCAGCACCCATTTGCCAGTCGGT
>JAUUVE010000072.1 GCA_030589715.1 Desulfobacteraceae bacterium
AAAAGGAGGTGAATTTATCTGCCCTTTTGGGCCAACAAAAGTTTTCAAATCGCTCAACCTAATTAACCCTATAACCTTTTCCTCTTTATTAAAAAAAAGGGGTGGTCTACCGCTGTAAATTGCTCTCATCCTTTTTGACACGCATCTTATCCGTCGGCCAAACCCTTTGAGCCAAATTAATAAACTCAAGAGCTTCAATGCAAACCGTGTCACAAAGTCCACCATACAAGTCAACAGGGTCGACCCCAGGGGGGTCGGCCGACACCTTAATCTTTGGCTTTTAGCTCAAAACCAAGGAGGGATATAACATGAATTCACTGTTTGCCTTGATTCTAGCTATTCTGTGGTCGGTCATAATTTACCGGTTCTATGGCCGGCATGTGGATAAAAAAATCGTTCAGGCCGATCCGGACAAAACCACACCCGCCACGATGTATATGGATGGAGTGGACTTCATGCCTACCAGTAAGAGCGTCCTCTTCGGCTTCCAGTTCAAATCCATCTGCGGGTTGGGCCCAATTGTCGGAGCCATCATTGCCGTTCACTGGGGATGGCTCCCGGCCATGCTTTACCTTCTTCTGGGCGTGGCCTTCCTGGGTTGGATCCATGATTACACATCCGCCCAGGTCTCCATCAGGAAAGAGGGGATGAGCCTGGGAGGAATGAGCTATACCCTGATCTCACCTCGGGGCCGGACGTTGGTCAGTATTTTCATCTACTTCAACCTGATGTTTGGCTTCGGGGCCTTCGCGCTCTTTATCGCCGCCACTCTGGGCAAGCCTTCGGCCCCTTTTGGTATCCTCGTCTGGATCGCCATGGGCCTTCTGTTCGGCCAGATGATCTATAAGTGGAAGATGCCTATTATTACCGCTACCCTGATCACGGTGATCGCCACATTTATCGGCATCTTCGTTTTCAGCGGCTGGGGGCCAATCGAGGGTATTTTCAAATGGATCAACGGCGGCGACCCATCTCCGGTTCTTTTCGGGACGATCACCCAGTCAAAATTCATATGGGTCCTGTTTGTGCTGGTCTTCTGCTACTTCGGGGCGACATTGCCCATCTGGCGCTGGGCCCAGCCCATCAACTACCTGGGCTTTTGGATAGTCTTAATCGCCATGTTGGGCACGGGGATCGGGATCCTTATCGGACACCCGTCCTTTGGCAATTTTCCGGCATACACGGGTTTTATGTGGGCAGGAAAACCCCTCTGGCCCCTGATGTTCGTGACCATCATGTGCGGTGCGGTCTCCGGGTGGCATTCTCTGGTGAGCAGTTCGGGAACCGCCCGGATGATCGAGAAGGAGACGGATACGCTCCCTGTGGCTGGTGGTTCCATGTTTCTGGAGATGATAATGGGGATGATAGCCCTGATCATCGCGGTCTCTGCCTTTGGCAGCTTTGAGGGCTATGCGGACGCCTTTAAGACGGGAAAGGGGTTCGTTTTTGTCAAGGGAATGAGCAATTTCCTCGGCAACATTGGCGTACCCGAGAGTTTGGCCATGACTTACGGCAACGTGGTTTTTGCGGTCATTGGCTTTACCCTGATCCATCTGGGGGTGCGGTTCATGCGTCTTTACGGGTCAGATGTGCTTGGCGAATTCTGGCCGGTCTTCAAGAACATCCACTTCACTGCCATCTTCTCCATCGCCATATTCGCAGTCTTCTGCTTCACCGGTGTCTTGACTGCGCTCTGGATGCTGGGAGGAGCCTTTAACCAGATGCTGGCTGCCATGGCCCTGCTCATCTGTACCTGCTGGCTGGCCTCGGAACGGAAGAATTACAACTATACCCTCTGGCCATCGGTATTTTTGGGTGTCACGACCATCTGTGCGGCGCTGGTTATTTCCTATAAAGGCTTTGTCCACTTCTTTACAACCAAAGATATACCCATTGACCGGGCCATCGGGGATTGGGTTACTGGCGTGATCGCCATTTTGCTGGTCATTTTGGCGATCATTTTGACCAAAGACGGCGTCGCTTCCATCGCCCGATTTGTGAAGGAGGCGGCGCTGAGGCGGTTGCACCGCCAACCGAGCCCTCTACACCGTCTGCTGGAGGAGGGACGTCGTAGGGGATATTAAACCCGGTTTAACCAGGTTCGACGGGATGGGAAGGTCTTCTATGGGCCTTCCCGTCTCTTTTGAGGTGAAAAAATGAAACCCATTACATTGGAAGTGCTCTCTATAGTCCCTGTCTCGTTTTGTAATTGAGCCCATTACGAATTCATTTCAGACCAGGTGGGTCTGGTTGAAAAACGGGATGAGGGGGACCTCAATGAATATCCGGAGGAGGTAAAAGACGACTATAACTTCCTCAGCAGCTGGCTCTGTGAACTGGGCCAAAAATATAAGGAGAAAATTCGTATCGAGCTCATAAACGTCTCATCGTTTCGCGGGTTCTACAAATCCATCCGCCATTGGACCCAGACCTACCCCACTTTTGTCGTGAACAAAAAAGAAAAATACAGCGGCAGGGATAAATCTCAACTCGATCTCATCCTTCAAGGCCATTTGGGTCGTTAATAAGGGCGCCATCGAAATGGCCATTAACCATGCCGAGCACAAAATATCCGCCAACAATATTCTCTTCGGGCTTACCCATTTTTTGACCCTGGCCCTTCCGCCAGACTGGAGGATAACCAGAAGCTACCTCCAGCCGGACGTGCACTCCAACGTGAGACGTGGTGAGCTCCTTTGGGTGGAAGCCGGCCAAACTGACCAGGTCGTCTATCATCCATCCAGGAAAATTGCCCTGGATCTGATCATCGTGGTGAAAAGGGGGAAGCGAGACCAATTCAAAACCAAGGGCGTTGCAATCCATTCCCAGGGATCTTTGACGATCAACGGTCATGAAGCCTTTTATATTCTCGGGGAGGTGTGGATAGGACTCCTCAAAAAAAAGCTGGCCAAAACCCTACGGCTTTACTTCCATTGCTCAGAATTGGGGCGCACGATTATGATCAGCCTTACAGGAACTTGCCAAGAGGCTGACATCATAGAAATCTTTGAATCTCTTCCGGGATCCAAGTGCCATTGATTCCTCTCGGACCGATTCTCAAAGACCCGTCTAGAGTCTTAGTCTGTAACTTCTCCACAAGATGCGAAGATGTTTTTTGATAATTTCGTAACTTCTCAATAAATTCGGGAGAAAGAATGGGGTTTCTGGAGTGGGGTTCGGGCGTTTCTTTCTACCGGTTTAGAGAGCGCCGGAAAGAAACGGCTGAACCCCACGGTGCCCGAGATTATTGAGAACTTAATAATTTCTCAATAAAATTTATGATTTCAAAGACGTACAATTGCATTTTCTTCAAAATCTGATAGCCTTTCCATCCACCCGGATCCTTTGTTTTGAAAGAGAGCGATGATTTACCCCGATGTTGAAATCAATGACCGTTTTTTGACGGGTGCCAGGACCTTTTGCAACATCGGGGTAAATCTATGCAATAAAACATGAGCGCAAGAAAAAGGAGGGGGGTTAAATTATGAGAGTTTTTGGGTCTAACGAATTACTGAAAGATGTATTGGAAAGGGATCTCTGTATCGGATGCGGAGCCTGCATGGAACTTTGTCCCTATCTCAAATCCCACAGGGGCAAGACAGCGATGTTGTTCCCCTGCACCCTTCCTGAGGGGAGATGCCATGCGTATTGTCCCAAGGTTGAGGTCAATCTGGATGATCTGTCACTTAAATTCTTTGATACCTCATATGAGGGAACCCCCCTTGGGTCCTACCGTTACGTAAAGACAGCCCGGGCAGGAGAAAAAGTTGATAATGGCGATTTTCAGGCAGGAGGAACTGTATCTGCCTTGATGAGCTTTGCCCTGAAGAAGGGCTACCTCGATGCGGCGGTCCTGACAGATAGAAAAGGCATACTCCCGGTGCCGCGTCTGGTGACAAATCCTGAAGATGTCTTTACATGCTCTTCTTCCAAGTACACGGCGGCTCCAACACTCTTAGCCTGCAATCAGGCGATCAAAAAGGGATACAAGCGCACGGGAGTGGTGGGTACACCATGTCAGGTCCTGGCCCTGGCCCAAATGCGATCCAACCCCATGAAGGAGAAGGATTTCACCGACCCTGTGGGGCTCGTTGTCGGTCTTTTTTGCACATGGGCCCTGGATTTTAGGGCATTTGAGGCCTTTATCTCGGAACATGTGGATGTGAACAAGATAACAAAACTTGATATCCCCCCTCCACCCGCTGAGAGCATGGAGGTCTTCGCCGGCGATGACAAGATAGAAATTTCTTTAGACGAGATAAGGCAATTGATACCAGAGACTTGTTCTTATTGTATAGATATGACCTCTGAATTCTCCGATATATCAGTAGGTGTGCTGGAGGGTCGTCCTGACATAAATACCCTTATTATTAGGACTGAGAGGGGTAAGAATATTGTAGACGAAGCCCAAGAAGAAGGATATTTGGTCGTTGGTGAGATTCCAGAGGAGAACCTTGAGCACCTGATATGGGCAGCAGGGAACAAAAAAAAGAAGGCCTTGATAAAAGGAAAACAGGACGGTCTGTTAAACATAAGCGAAGAAGACAAAAGGGCCTATCTCAGGGTTAACACCAAAACGATTGAAAAGATTATTGCTTAACAGGGAGGTCAAGATGTCCTATCTGGCAGACAACAATGAAGGTGTTCAACATTTACTGTTGGGGAATGAGGCCATTGCCCGCGGGGCATTAGAGGCCGGCGTAAAGGTTGCCACTGGATACCCGGGCACACCTTCCTCTGAGATTATGGAGAGTCTTTCCAAAGTAGCTCACGGGAGGAATATGTATGTCGAGTGGTCAATAAATGAAAAGCTGGCCATGGAGGTAGCTGCGGCGGGGTCCTTTGCCAGGCTTAGATCCATGTGTGTCATGAAACAAAATGGTGTGAATGTGGGTTCCGACTTCCTGTTGCACCTCGCTTTGACCGGCACCCGGGAGGGTATGGTCATCATCGCCTGTGAGGATCCAGGGGCCCATTCCAGTATTAATGAAGGTGAAGCACGAATGTTTGCCGGCATGTTGGAGATCCCACTTTTGGAGCCAGGAGACTTTCAAGAGCTCAAGGATATGGTCAAATGGGCCTTTGATCTCTCAGAGGAGATCAGAAACCTGGTCATGGTCCGCAGCGTAACCCGTTTGTCACATGGCAGTGGTAATGTAAAATTTGGTAAATTACCGGAAATTGATACTAATGTAGATGCAGGGTTTCAATGTGATGGTTTTATACTTGACCCTGATAAGGGTGCGATGATTTCAATGCCCGTAAACCATTTTCATGGCCGGCTACAGGAAAAGCTAAAAAAGGCCAGGGAGATATTTGAAGACTGCCTTTTTAACACCTATAATGGGGTTGAAAAACCTGAGCTTTTAATAATCACCAGCAGTGCCTGCAACCTTTATTGCAAAGAGGCCATTGCCCTGCTTGGTGTGGAAGATAGGGTTGGTCTCCTTAAATTAGGCACAACATGGCCCCTGCCCCCCGAGCTGATCAAGAAAAATCTATCCAGGACTGACAATATATTCATCGTAGAAGAGGTGCTCCCCATCATGGAAGGGAATATCAAGGTGCTTGCGGCCGAGATGGCGCCGGAAATCGGGGTGAAGAACTTTTATGGCAAAAATGCTGGTAATCTACCTACTTCGGGAGAGCTTAATCCTGACCTGGTCCTTGATGCCCTGAAGACAATCTTAAGTGTCGAATATGAGGACATGCCAGAGAGCTATAAGAAGAAGGCTCAAGCGGTCGCCCTAACCGGTGCCCCAAATCGCGAGTTAACCTTCTGTCCGGGTTGCCCACACAGGGCATCCTTCTGGTCTATTCATGGTGCATTAAAATTGGACGGTCGAAAAGGTTTTGTCTGCGGTGATATTGGCTGTTATGGATTGGGGGTATTACCAACCGGCTTTAGTACCATAAAAGCATTGCACGCAATGGGTTCCGGGATTGGGGTTGCAAGCGGTTTTGGAAAACTCAGGCAATTTGGTATGGATCAGGCTGTGGTAGCGGTCTGCGGGGATTCCACCTTTTTCCATGCGGGAATCAATGGCCTGCTAAATGCCGTGCACCATAGCTCGGATGTCACCTTTATCGTATTGGATAATGGTGGCACCGCAATGACAGGATTTCAACCCCATCCCGGTCTGACCGTAAATGCAATGGGGGATGAGGTACCCGGCTTGGACATTGCTGCGATCTGCGGTTCCCTTGGTATAAGGGTAGAGATTGGTGATCCCTTTGATCTAAAGGGAACACAAGAGACACTGACCGAGTTAATACAGGACAAAAAAGGGGTCAAAGTCCTTATACTTCGAAAGAACTGCGCATTGAGCCCAGAGCGGAAAAACAAGAAAGATTACGAAATGCATATCGATGAAGGGATCTGTCTGGGTGAAAATTGTGGATGTAATCGATTGTGCACACGGATATTCCGTTGCCCCGGACTTGTCTGGGACCAAGAGAGAAAAACTTCAAGGATTGACGAAGCCATCTGCGCCGGCTGCGGAGTTTGTGTCGACATCTGCCCTGCAGAGGCTATCAAGAAAAAGGAGGCGGCCTAGATATGGGGAACTCACCACTTCCAAAAGAACCGTATAATATCATCATCACCGGCGTAGGGGGCCAGGGTAATGTCCTCTTATCAAAACTATTGGGGAATATGCTCACCCGTCGAGGATACATTATTACCATCGGTGAAACCTTTGGGGCCACCCAGCGAGGGGGATCTGTGATGAGCCACCTCAGGGTCTCGGCAAGATCGAGTTGGAGTCCACTAATACCCAAGGGCAGGGCCCATATGGTGATCGCCTTGGAACCCACCGAGGGGATCAGGGTACTGGCAAACTATGGAAATCCGCAGGTTAAGATATTGAGCAATACCCGAGCGATCCATCCCGTAGGTGTCATTGCCGGTGAACTGCAATACCCTTCCATTGAAGAGATCAGGAAGTCCGCCCATGAATTGGCATCGGAGGTCTGGTTTATCGATGCCACTGATGAGGCCTTAAGGCTTGATAACCCCGTTTTGGGGAATACTATCATGCTTGGAGCATTTGCCGGTTTAAATATGCTTCCGCTGGAGAAAGAAGATTTTAGAGAGGTAATACTGGAGATGATGCCGGAGGATAAATTGGATATAAATCTAAAGGCCTACGAATTGGGCGCTGAAATGTTAAACCGGGCGGTATCGGGTACGGCCTGATGCAGACCTTCGGCCGCAACCAAATTCCAGTGATCGGTAATCAGAAACTTGAAACTTGAAACTTGGAACGTGCATCCAATGATAAATGATAAACGGTATCGGAGAAATTACGTAACTTCTCAATAAGTCTGGGAGATCTAACCTGTCATTTATAGAGTGGGGTTTGGCTGTTTCTTGAAACCGCTCTCTCAAAGTGAATTTACGTCTCATTTTGGCAGTGGCTGGTATTTGGGGTTTTCTCCTTTGCCCCCTATTAGTTTCTCCATGCTTTCGTCAAAACCCCAAATATCGGCCACGCTTCTACTACAGGTTCAGAGAGCGGTGGAAAGAAATGGCCAAACCCCACGGTGCCCGAGGTTATTGAGAACTTACGAAATTACAAACTAAAACGCTAAACCTCATACAACAAAAAAGTGGGGCCAAAACCCCACTTTGGAAACGGACAAATACCGGAGAGCATGTCAGGCAAACAGGTAGCTGGCCGTCTTCTTGAGCATAACCGGCCCTTGCACCTCGGTGTCGAATAAGGGAACAATGGACCTGACTCTATCCCCGAAAGAGTGCCAGACCTTCTCCATGTGCTCCTCCTGCATCTTAACGCGATTGAGGACAAACTCCGGCGCGTCGTCCGCCACCGTCTCCTTTTGGATCAGCCCGTTGACGATCACACCCCCCACGGGTATCCCGAAATCGTGAAACCATGTGATGAATCGGGTGACGACGGCAATGGGAAGGCTTTCCGGTAGGGTAATAAAAAAGAAAGCGGTTGTTCCCGGTTCGGTCAATAACTCCCTGGCGTCAGCCATCCGATCCTTGAACTGGAGGAGGTAATCCATCAGGGGGTCCTTCTCCTCTTTTTTCCTGCTGTAAGAGAGCTTTTTCCGCAACGTACTGGCCTCCCCCCGGCTCTGGATCAGCTTCTCCACCCACAGGGCGTAAACCTTGGACATCCCCAGGAGCCTTCGGGCATTGGCCGTGGGCGCGGTGTCAAAGACGTAGACATCATATTCGTCTTGGAATATCAAATCGAGCATGTTTTCGAACATGGCGGATTCTTCGAATGCAGGGTTCATGGTTGCAGATTCCACGAATTCTTCGGCCTTTACCGCGATGTCCGCAAACTTCAAAAACCAGTTGATCTTTTCCCGAATCTCCCCCTTGGAGCGCTCGATGGACTCCTTGGTGTCGATCTCCAGGGCATAGCAACCGTCCCCGTCTTCCACCAGCACCGACTTA
>JAUUVE010000376.1 GCA_030589715.1 Desulfobacteraceae bacterium
GAAAAGGAGTAATGGAGCGTTGGAGTATTGGAGTATTGCTAAGAATATCAACTAGTTTTCCAGCACTCCATTACTCCAGTACTCCAACACTCCCGCCAAGAGCCGGGGATTGCATTTGCGATTGGAAAATGGAGTTTCTGTCCGAATTAGTGAGTTCTGTCCACTAATGAAAAGGTGATAACCCGGCAATCATCAGGAGAATAGGTATCACCTTGTACCATTTGGCTCCCCAGCTTTACCCTTCTTCCAATGAGTCCCATATCCGCTTCATCGGGATTTATATCCACCAGGTTCCCCATCACTGAGGGCCCTTCTTCGAGCTCCACCATGGCAACCACATACGGGGGCCTTCTCCCCTCCGGGGCCACACGTATTACCGTAAAGGTACGCACCGTCCCCTGTCCGTTTATCTGGGTCACCTTCAGGTCAGTACCGCTACAGTTTCGGCACGTACCCAGTGGTGGGAAAGTAAAGGTGTCACAACCATTGCAACGGAGCCCCAGGAATTCTCCCTGCTCCAGGCCTTTTTGATATTGTTCAAAGGTGAGCGCATATTCCATTTTTTTAACTCCTCAAAATGATGTTGCATACCGTTCCAAAATCTCCACCCAGGGTATCCACCAGCCCTATTCGGGCCCCTTCCACCTGTCGCGGGCCGCATTCTTCTCTCAGCTGTTCCACGATCTCCGTCACCTGACCGGCACCTGTGGCGCCGATGGGATGTCCCTTGGACTTGAGTCCTCCTGAGGGATTGACCACCACCTTTCCGTTCAAATAGGTCTCTCTCTTGGCAGCAGCGTCGTGGGCCTTTCCAAACTCATAGAACCCAAAGCCCTCCAGGGCCAGGATCTCTGCAATGGTGAAGCAGTCGTGAAGTTCTACAACGTCTATGTCATCCGGGCCCACTCCGGCCTCCTTGTAAGCCTGAGCCACCGCTGCCTCCCTCGCCTTGACTCGGGTAACATCTTGTTGAAGATAAAGCGAACCTGCCGAGGCCTGTCCCATCCCCGCAACATAAATGGGCTTCTTGACAAGGTCTTTGGCCTTGCCTGCCTCAGCCAACACCAACGCAGAGGCCCCATCCGAAAAGGGGCAACAGTCGAAGAGCTGAAGCGGATCTGCAACCATCATACTATCAAGGACGGTACTTACATCGATCTCTTTTTGAAAGTGGGCCTTTGGATTAAGTGTACCGTGGTAATGATTCTTGATGGCCACTTCAGCCATATTTTTCTTCAGTTCCGGCAAGGGAATTCCGTACTTACTGCAATACATATGGGCCGCCATGGCAAAGACCCCGGGGAAGGTCAAACCGGCCCTCGCCTCGTGCTGTGACTGTGTGGCCATGGCAAAGGTCTTTGTAGCCAAGGGGGTTCCCATCTTTGTGGCCCTCTCCGTGCCACCGGCCAGGACCACATCGTACACACCCGCACCCACAAGCAGGGCCGCATGGCGTATGGCTACCGTGGCAGTGGCGCACGCCGCTTCAAAACGGGTAGCCGGCGCAGACATGGGCAGCCCCAGCTCTGCATGGGCAAAGGGCGCCATGTGCAACTGGCCCTCTTCAAAATCGCCCAGGCAATTCCCAAAGAAGAGCGCCTCCACATCCTTGGGTTCAATGTTGGAATCACTCATGGCCTCAAGGCCTGCCTCCGTAAACATCTCCAAATTCGTCTTTTCTGATACACCGAACTTGGTCATGCTTACTCCCAAAACTGCAACTTCTCTCATTATGGTACCCTCCTAAAGGTTTATAGCCTCTGTCATCTCCTAGATTGAGGCCCTTAGGTTTCGTCGCTCCAGGGGACCCGCTTCCCCTCAGGGGTATATCGATAGAACCCCTTTCCGAATGGCTATGTTGCCGTAAAAAAGCGCTCCTCGAACTCGGGCTTCCCTTTATACCTTGCCATGAAGAATCCAGGGGCCATGTCCATGTGCTCGAATACGGCCGGATCGACCTCGATTCCCGCCTTATGAAGTGCCTTTACGACGGACTTTGTAGGGGGAGGACACCCCTTCACGGCAATCATCTCCTTAATTTCAGGGTGGTCCTTGTTGGCGTCGTACATGCACTTTCCCAGCAGGATGGTTTTTTTCATGTTGGCCGTGGGTTTCATTATCTTTCCGGTGAGGACCTCCACGTCGTCAAAAGGCTCCCCCTTCCATGCCTGAGCAATGGAGAAGAGGATTATCCCGTTTAGCCCTGAGCAATAAGTGCACATGGTGAGATCGAATTTTGGGTAGCAGAGGCCCTTGATCCCTCTCTTTGCCAGAGAGCGGCGGAGGGTGTTGTTTTCCACATACGGGAAATCAAATTCGTGGAACGACGCCACATCCTCGATCCTTTCCCCGGTGACTTCAACATCCGACAGATCCAACGGTCTTCCGCGCTCCTCGGCTGCATGGACCAGATGGGGGACGTGAGAGGGTTCGTGCCCCAGGACCTTGGCCCCCACCATGTCCGCGGACAGGATATCCGGGGATGCAACCAGAAGATTGCTCCGTCTCATGCGCCCGTCAAAGCTTGGGCCCCTCTCATTGGTATAGATCCCGTCCAGGAGCACAAAGATCGGGGGCATTTTGTTGGCAAGCCTTGCGATCATGTAGTTGAGGTCCTTTTCAGGGTCGGGGCTGTGGCATTTCTTCCGGGAATCTAAGTCAATGGTTCCCTTAAGATTCTTGATCCCGAGGCTAACCCTGGCCTGGTTGTGAGTCTTAAGTACAGGGATGTCAATCACGAAGTCGCTATGCATAATATCGCTGTTGAAATTCAGGACCACGCCCTCCCCCAGGTCAACCTCTTCAAATGGCCGCTCAAATACGTTGATGGATTTGACGCCGTACCGCCTTTTCAGCTCGTTATATCCCAACGTTTCGAATGCGTGGGCGGCTGTCTCGGTGTCTTTCACCTTTTTGGTGACAATCCCTTCCCCGATTGTGATATCGTCGATCCCCCTCTCCTTCAAAAGGGCCACCATGTCGTGAATCACCCTGGTGGTGGTGATCGTGCCCCACTTGGGAAATGATACTGTCTTGGTCCA
>JAUUVE010000002.1 GCA_030589715.1 Desulfobacteraceae bacterium
ATTCAGGATTTGAACACCAAAGGCACTCCAAAGGGCAGCCCTTCATGAATACCGTTGTCCTGATCCCCGGGCCGTCATGGATACTAAATCTCTGTATGTTGAAAATCAGCCCCTTCCTTCCGTTATCCTTTTGAGACAGCTTCATTGAAAGGTCCCTTTTCTAGGATAGATCTTGTGCGGTACGCTCTATGATGTGATCTTGCAGGCCTTCTGACAGTTCAACAAAATAGGCGCTATATCCTGCAACCCTTACGATAAGGTCTTGATACTCTTCAGGACGTCTCTTGGCATCAATCAAGGTCTCGCTATCCACAACATTAAATTGCACATGGGGGATCTTCTTCTCTCTCCACGTCTTAAGGTAATCGATAAATAGGGGCTTCATCTCCCCTTCAAGGAATTGGGGCAGGAATTTCTGGTTCAACAGGTGATTATATGTCTGTAATGTATCGATTTTTGCACATGAGTTCAGGACAGCCGTGGGACCCTTCTTATCCATCCCTGGCTGGGGGGCCAAGGTCGAATCGGCAAATGGCTCCCCGTCCCTCCTGCCATCAGGTGTTGCAGGTGTATTTGCCGAAAGGCCGTAGGTTGCCGACACGGCGCTGCCGTCACCCCTTTTTGAAAAGCCAAACCTGTCCTTTACGGTCTCCATAGCGGCCTCAGAACGGTGATGCACCTCCCGGGCAATCAGATCCGCATAATCGTCGTCATTCCCATATTTGGGTGCATTGAGGCATGCCTGCCTGATGTCTTCCCGGCCTTCCCAGTTCCTGTCCATAATCTCTATCAGTCCTGGAAGTGATACCAGCTGATCTTCAAAGACCACTTTCTTGATGGCAGCCAATGAATCGGCAACATTGGTTGTACCAATCACAATGGTCATATCATGCACCATGGAAGGGTAGATCCACTGTTTGCACTCCTTTCCTTTTTGTATACAACCCTCCACAATTGCCGAGTAGAAGGGCCTTGGGCAATACTTGGCATAGAGATCCCGACAGGTATTCTCTAGCTGGGCCATCTTGGTGGTAAAAAACTTCACCTGCTCCAGATAGGCCTCAAAAATGTTCTCCCATGATGTAAAGGTTGCGGGATCGGGGGTCCTTGCCCCCCATTGTTCTCCGGTCTTAGGGTCCACACCCTGATGGAGGGCCCACCACAGACACTTTGCCAGTACAAAATATCCCTCAACACGGCGGGTAATATTCTTCCCCGGGATCTCCATGTATACACACCCGGAGACGGCATATCCCTTTGCATCCTCCGGTGGCACACCCCACTTCTCCAAGAGCGGGACAAGTGCCTCATCATTAAACAGGGATGGATATCCAATCCCGGTCCTGATGATGTCCGTGGCCTCAGATAATAATTCATCGGGGGTCCCATTATGGACCCTCAGGGCAATGCTGGGTTCAATGGTCTTCATGGTCTTGGCAGTCTCAAGCACTAGGTAGGTAAGATCATTGGTAACATCTTTACCTTCGCTATCGGTTCCGCCGATAGTAAGGGCCTGAAGCGAGGCCACTCCTCCATAGACCGAGGTGACCAGGGGGGAATAGACCAGGCCCAGCTCAAGGAACTTGACCCAAAGGAGCTGAAGGATCTCAAGGGCCTCATCCCTTGTAATCCTTCCCTCCTTAAGATCCTTTTTATAATATGGCCCTAAGAGATAATCCAACCGGATCCCGATACCTAACGTAGAGTACTCAAGATATCGGACCAGGTGGATAAAATAGAAAAACTGCACAGCCTCCAGGAATGTCCTAGGGGGTTTGGCCGGGACTCTCTCACAGATACGAGCTATCTCCCTCAGCCTCTCCCTTCGTCCTGGGTCCTCTTCCGAATCTGCCATCTCCATCGCAAGGGCTGCATAACGCTTGGCAAATCCGATAACCGCCTTCAACACAATCACGACGGACTGGAGAAACTCCTTCTGATCCACATAATCAGACGGGATGGTCTCATCAATCTCTTTCAGCCTCTCTTCAGCCATTTCGATCCTTCCATCAAGCCCGGTTTCAAATAACGCCTCATAATCCGGAATCCCAAGTTCGGACAAATGGGTCCACAGAAATGTCCCCTCATACTTCCAGTACTTTTCAAGTTCCCCTGTAAAGAGCTCTTGATGCCTATCACTCATGCATTTGCCCTTCCAATAGTCACAGAGTTCCTCTAGCTCCTTTCGACCCTCATCGTCCAGGAGTGTCTTGCCCCCTTCGCTGCTGACCAGCCTCTTTACCGATCTCCAGTTCATATCGATGGGATGATAAAGCCCCTCGGGTTCAGATGTCTGATAACCCACAATTCGCTCCCACTCCCTGATAAATATCCCCATGTTATCAAGTACATGGGCAAGGGCCTTTGCACGACGCAGGACCATGGCCTCTCCATCGGTCTCTTTGAATGATTCTGTCATGAGACGGGACCGCTGGAGGTCAAGCCTTATTTCCGGTCTGAATAGACCCCTCGACTTTTCGTCCTCGGCATATCCCCTTTGGACGTTACGCACTGCCTTAACTGCCAGATTGCTTTTTAGCTCTTCTGTTAACCCCATCAATTGCCCTCCCCTTCAAGATTCTCAATATCTCTCTTCTGGGCCAAAATACCCTCCACCAGATATAGCCTTACTTGTCCCTTGACACCCTTAAGGGGGATGCTGAAAGCCCTCTTGATCACCAGCTCTTCTGACAAATGTCCATAGACCGGTTCCGATATGATCACTTCGCCCCCCTTGGCCTCGGATTGTATGCGCTGGGTTATATTTACGGGTGAGCCCACGATACCATACTTGGCCCTGGTCTCAGAACCTATATTCCCCACTACCACCTCACCCGAATTTACACCAATTCCCATCTCAAGTTGGGGGAGCCCCGATATCTCTACCTCTTCGTTAAACTTTGTCATGATCTCCTGCATTTCAAAGGCGCAGTCAATGCTCTTACGGATTACGGGTTCGAGGGGACCTTCGAGCGGGTCAAAAAATACTAACACGCTGTCCCCAAAGAAATCCACGATTATCCCCTGGTGTCTATGGATCACCTCTATCAACGCAGAAAAATAGCGATTCAAGAGGCCGATTATGACGTCTGGGCTCAGGGACTCTGCTAAGGGTGTAAACTGCCGGATGTCAGACATCAAGATTGCCACTTCTCGCTTCACACCACCCAGTCTGGCGGCCTCCGGCCGCTTCAACAGCTCCCTGGCGATCTCATGATCAACATACCGTCCAAAGGTATTTCTGATAAAATCCCTCTCTTTTAGACCTTCAACCATGGTATTGAAGCTTTGTGTCAGTTGCCCGATTTCATCACGGCTTCTTACGGTCAAGGAGGTGCCATAATTGCCTGTGGCAACACGGCCTGCTGCATCGGAGATCTCTGTTATCGATCGGACCATATTCCCCACAACAGATCGGATCAACAGCAAGATAAAAAGAAGGCAGGAAAGCTCGCCCACAGAGTAATAAATCAGGTACCCGATGACTGGGGCCAAGATCTTCTTCCCGGGCGCAAACAATACAATGGCCCAGGGTGCCTGCTTGATCTTAAAAAACCCTGTTACCTCCTTAGGAGGATGTCCCGCACCGAGGATTGTGCCGAATGGCCTCTCTCTTATTGCTGCCAGAAGAACTCCTTCCAACCGGTCTCCTGTCTCCCCAAGCTTCCTCCGCCCGTTCATCATGGTGTCAGTATGGGCAAGGTAGCGACCCGAATCATCCACCAGACATGCCTTGTCGCCCTGCCACCAGCCGAGCTTAATAATGTCCTGCATAAGGTAGTCAAAACGTACACCCACCTCAAATCTTCCCACTAACCGGCCAGCATCGTCTAATAGATCAGAGATCAGGGTTACTGTCTCCTGCCCTGTCTTTGTATCGTAACGTGGAGGGGTAACCTCTGAGATCCTCGCCCGGTGAAAGCGCATCATCTCATGTCTTCCCATATGGGATCTATCCCTCATCATAGGCATACGAGTGTCTCCCTTGTCTATCCACTGGAGACTTACCTTTGTCACACCTTCCGATTCCTGTAAACGCTTAAGTATCCATTCTTGAATGCCATACTCGCCTCTGTTACCACCGGTCTTGTAAAACATCTCGATCCAAGCGATAGGGTGGCCGATCCGCATGTCAATAGAGTGAGCAGCTCGCTGGAGTTTGAGTATCGCAGCCTCTCTCCACTCATCCAGCAGGCTTTCCCTTGCATAAAGGAAACCGAAAATACCGGTAAAAGAGAGGAGTAACGCCACCGGAAGCAATAACAGGAGAGAAACCCGCCGTTGGAGGCTCTTGATTACCATGCCGTTCCTTACCTGGCCTCATAAGTAAACTTGTCAAACATCTTTTTCCCGCCGGTTACAACTTTGGTCTTCACAGTGTAGACGCCCTTTGCCCTAAAATCGATGTCGGCGCCGAAGGCACCATTCATTCCCATTGCCATGAACCTTTGCTTGGAACCATCGGGACCAACAACCAGAAATCCCACCTTCGCCTTGTCGATGCTATGCCCGTCCGGGGCAACAACGTAGACCATCATGTGCTGCGTTTCCCGTTTCGGTAAATTGATCAGGTAGTAGTCAAATCGATATCCCATCACCATAGATTGATGGATGTGGACACCCACTCGTTCGCCATGGTCTGTCGAAAGGGCGTGATTCACCAACAAAGCCCAGAGAACAAATGTGCCTCCGAAGGCCAGGGCAATGGCAAAAGGGATTGAATATCTTTTCATTGTTATGCTCCTTTCTTTATCGTCCACCGCTTCCAAATATAGTAGACGACCGGTATTATCACCAGGGTGAGTATGGCAGATGAGACCAGTCCCCCCACCATGGGGGCTGCAATCCGCTTCATTACCTGTGCCCCTGTCTCAGCGCCCCACATCACTGGCAAAAGGCCAATGAGGGTGGTGGAAACGGTCATCAGTTTTGGCCGTACCCTATCCACAGCCCCCTCAATGATTGCATCATGAAGGTCTTGGCCGGAGCGCATCTTCCCAGCCTTTTTTCTCCTCTCAAAGGTCTCATCCAGATAGACCAGCATGACTACGCCAGTTTCAGCGGCAAGTCCTGCCAGGGCAATGAATCCCACCACTACCGCCACCGATAGGTTGTAGCCCAAGAGATAGAGGAGCCACACCCCTCCTACCAGCGCAAAGGGCAGGGTTCCCATGACAATGAGGGCCTCCACGAAATTTCGAAAATGAAGATAAAGGAGTATAAAAATCACCACCAATGTCACCGGCACGATAACATTCAGCGTCTTTCGGGCCTTTTCCATATATTCGTACTGCCCCGACCATATTATGGAGTATCCTATAGGAATCTCCACTTCCCTAGACACGATCTCTTTGGCCCTCTTCACATAGGAACCCACGTCCACACCCTTAAGGTCCACATAGACCCAGGCCGTGGGGCGGGAGTTCTCGCTTTTGATCCCTGATGGCCCCTTGTGGATAGAGATGTCCACAAGCTGTCCCATAGGAACATGCGCCCCCGTGGGTGCGGCCACCAGGACCCGCCTGAGCCGGTCGATGTTGTCCCGCAGCTCCCGGCTGTAGCGCAGATTAACAGGGTATCGCTCCAGCCCTTCCACCGTATAAGTCACGTTAGTCCCGCCGATGGCGGTTACGATCACATCCTGGACATCGCCTATGGTCAGGCCATAACGGGCGATCTCAGCGCGTTTAATGCGAAAATCCAGATAATTTCCTCCGGTGATGCGCTCGGAGTAAGCGGAAAGCGTGCCTGGGATTTCCCTGACCACCGCTTCGATCCGTGCCCCCAGCTCGGAGAGCACTTCCAGATTCGGACCCGTGACCTTGATCCCGACCGGGGTCTTGATTCCGGTGGAGAGCATATCATTGCGGGTCTTTATAGGCATGGTCCACGCATTGGTGAGCCCTGGAAACTGAATGGCCCGGTCCAGATGCTCGATGAGCTCCTCGATGGTGATGTAACGTTCTTCGGGCCAGATCCAGCTGAGCGGCCTCTTGAGCCAAACCGGCCAGGTTAAAAAAAATCGTTTGATTGTCTTCTTCCGCCATTCATGGAGGACCTTCCCCCTCTTGACCTCTGGCCAGATCCATGTCACGGGTTTTTTGAGCCATCCGGGCCAGTCCGAGAAAAACCTCTTCACTTGCACTGTTTCGTATTCCACCTGCGGCCGCAGCATGATTGTGGTTTCGATCATTGAAAGGGGCGCTGGATCGGTAGCTGTCTCTGCACGACCAATTTTTCCCAAGGTATGATGAACCTCTGGAAAGCTCTGGATGATTTTGTCCGTCTGCTGGAGCAGTTCTCTGGCCTTTGCAATGGAGATCCCCGGAAGGGTCGTGGGCATGTAGAGAAGGTTTCCCTCGTTCAAGGGAGGCATAAACTCACTGCCGATGTGCGACAGAGGATAGTATGACGCCATAAGGATGAGCATCGAAATAAACACCGTGCTCTTTCGCCATTTAAGCACTATGCGAATAGAGGGGCGATAGATCGATATGAAAAGACGGTTCGTCGGATTCCGGGACTCGGGAACAATCTTCTGGGGTACGAGACATATGACTGCAAAGAGGGATACGGCCAATGCCGCAACCAGCGCCCAATCCGGCAGTTTCAAACCGACCAAGCCACCGGCGATGACCAGAATTGGAGGACCCGCAACCGAAGTGATCCAGATCCTCAGTCTGCGTCCCCTCGTCACTTCTGGCCCAAGGGTCTTGTCACGGACAAAAAAGAGCATTAGTACCGGGACGACAGTAATGGCCAGCACCGATGAGGCTGCAATGGCAAAGGTTTTTGTATAGGCGAGCGGCTTAAAGAGTCTCCCTGATTGCTCTTCCAGGCTAAAGACCGGGAGAAAGGACACGGTAATGATCAATAAGCTATAAAAAAGGGCCGGCCCCACCTCCTTTGCAGACTCCAGAATAATCTCTTTGTGGGATTTCTTCCCCCGGTCCCTTTCCAAATGCTTGTGGGCGTTCTCAACCAGAACCACCGAGGCGTCCACCATGACCCCGATGGCTATGGCTATGCCGCCGAGACTCATTATGTTTGCACTGATACCCAGCGGTTTCATGATGAGAAAGGACATCAGTATTCCCACGGGCAAGGTGAAGATGGCCACAAAGGCGGAGCGAAAATGGAGGAGGAACAGAACGCAAATAATGGCCACCACAGACAGCTCTTCAATAAGCTTTTTCCTCAGTGTATGAATGGCCTTTTCGATGAGACCCGATCGGTCATAAGCATCCTCTATTACCACCCCTTCAGGGAGCCCCTTTTCAAGCTCTTTTAGTCTTTTCTTTACATTTTTGATGACCTCAGGGGCGTTTCCGCCATACCGCATCACCACAATGCCGCCCACAACCTCCCCTTCTCCGTTCCATTCCAGGATCCCCCTGCGCAGTTCCGGCCCCAGATGCACATTCGCAATGTTCTTGAGAAGAACCGGAGTTCCCTTGGTGTCGACCCCAACCGCCACATATTCAAGATCCTCAAGAGAGGTAATATATCCAAGCCCCCGGACCATAAATTCGGTCTCGCCCATCTCTACCAACCTGCCCCCAACGTCCTTGTTGGATCGCCTGATGGCCTCCCTGACCTTTTGAATGGAAAGATCATAGGCAAGCAACCTGTTTGGATCCACTTCCACCTGGTACTGCTTCACAAAACCACCGATACTCGCCACCTCGGAAACACCAGGCACGGAGAGCAGTTCATATCTGAGATACCAGTCCTGTATGCTTCGGAGCTCTTGGAGATCGTGTTCCTCAAAGGTATCCTTCAGGACATATTGATACACCCACCCAACGCCGGTGGCGTCCGGTCCCAGGGTTGTTGTCACCCCCGACGGAAGCCTGCTGGAGACAAAGTTGAGGTACTCGAGCACCCGTGAGCGGGCCCAGTAGAGATCGGTTCCTTCCTCAAAAATAATGTAAACAAAAGAGAGGCCAAAAAAAGAGTATCCTCGGACGACCTTGGCGTACGGGACGCCTAACATGGTTGTAGTCAGCGGATAGGTAACCTGATCCTCCACAACCTGGGGGGCCTGGCCCGGGTATTCGGTATAGATGATTACCTGCACATCTGAAAGATCGGGGATCGCGTCGACAGGGATTTTAACCATCGCATAGATGCCGCCGACAATAACCAAGACCGTGCACAGCAGCACCATAAAGCCGTTGTTGACGGACCACTCGATGATCTTCTTGATCATTTTTCACGCCTTCAGATCGGACATCTTGGATCTATTTCGGTTCAGCAACAGAAAATCGGCTTAGCAGTAAACCCCGATGTTGCAAAAACTCCTGGCACTTAGCAGAAAACGGCCTGTTATTACAGCATGAGATGACAAATTGATGACATTCGAGCAATTCACATTTCATGCAGTCCACAGTCTGTATCATTTGTCAACTCCCAGACTTGTATGAGAGCATGTTTCGAGAATTTGGAGTGCTTTTAATGCAACATCGGGGTAAACACATAATCGTTTTCATCCGGCAAACTCCTCAACTCACTGCTCTTCCAAATCCTCAAAGAAGTCTTTTTCTTCCTCGACAGCCTTCGCGCGCCTGGCTTCCAGCATTTTCTGGACGGCCTCCTTTAGTTTGGATTCCGAATCCAGGAGAAATTGGCCCGAGGTAACAACCGATTCACCCTGTGTGAGTCCCGTCAGAATCTGTACTCTCCCGTCATCAAGGGAAAGGCCAAGCGTTACATCTCTCGGCGAAAACTTGCCCTCCCCTCGCGTTACGAAGACCAGGTTTCGTTCCCCGGAGCGGATGACCGCCTCAGAGGGAATGATCAGGCCTTCGCCCTCAATCTTGGCCTTGATTCGGACGTCAGCGTACATATCCGGTTTGAGCTTCATGTCCGGATTCTCAAACTCGATGCGGATGATGAGATCCCGTGTCTTGGGTTGTAGATAGGGATAGACATAAGACACCCTCCCTGAAAAGACCTCGCCGGGCAGGTATGAGAGCGTCATTTCAGCCTCCTGACCTTGGGTCACCCACGACAGCTCATACTCATAAATGTGGGTTTCAACCCAGATACGAGAAAGGTCAGCAATACGAAAAACCATGCTCCCGGCCCTTACAAATGCACCCTCCTCCGCCTTCTTCTGGATCACATATCCGCTGAGCGGGGAACGAATCATCACGGTCTTATTGGTCCGGCCCGACTTCTCCATGGCCTTGATCTCGCTTGCCGAAACGTCAAAATATTCGAGTCTTCGTCGGGAGGAGTGCAACAGGTCTCTACCACTTTTGCCCAGCCTTCCACTCAAGTTACGGTAGGCGACAAGGTACTCCTCCTGAGCGGCCACCAGCTCCGGGGAGTAAATATCGTAGAGGGGCTGACCTCTTTTTACGTACTTCCCTGCAAAATCCACATAGAGCTTCTCGATCCATCCGTTGGTTTTGGAACTCACCTGGGCCGTGAGCGTCTCGTCTGGGATAATATGGCCGTAGGCGCGAATGATACGGACCAGGGGGCCCTTCTTCACTTCTGCGGTGCGTATCCCCATGTTCTGCTGGGTCACAGGATCGATCTTTATGGCCGCCTCATCCACTATATCCTCTTCGTAAACAGGCACCAGATCCATCCCCATGGCGCTTTTCCCCGGTTTGTCATAGATCTCCGTGGGGTTCATGGGAGCACGCCAGTAAAGGATCTTTCTTTCCTTCCCTGAAACAGACTCATGGTCTTCGTGTTTCGCCAAAGGGTGCTCAGCCGTGGAAACTTCTTCCATGGTCTCACGGGTCTCACGCGGTCCCAAATATCCCAGGTAATAGGCGCCGCCACCCGCCAGGAGCAGGGTCAGAGCCGCTGTTATCACTGCTACCCCAAGCGGAGATCTGGATTTCTTGTTCGTCGCATTTTCAGACATTTCCCATACTCCCCATCTTTATCATCTCAGCGATCTTCCAACGGCCCTCTCCAACTCGGCCCATGCAATGCCCAGGTCACTTCGCTTTTCCTCTGCTGCCAGGTTAGCCTTGAGCCAGATCGTGTAAGAAGAAATGACATCTGCAAAGGAGACATTGCCCGACTCGTATCCCCGGGACGACACGTCCAGGGCAGACCGTGATAGTTTTATGATTGAATCCTTATATAAGGACTCCTCGCGTTTTGCTCGATCCAGCTCGAACCAGGCGTTTCGGACGAGGGTAAGCGTCTCGGCCTCTGCCTTTTTCAGGTCCTCCCTGAGGGCTTGAAGCCTCTGCCGGGTCTGTCTTAGATAGGCGTCGTTAGTCCCGTACCAAGGCATCTTGGGCAGTCCTGCGCCGGTTGATGCCTTTGTGGAAATGGGAAAATCTTCCTGTATAGCCACCGAACCCACCTGTGTCACCGCTTCATCCTCATAAAGAGACAGGTTCAGTGTATACGGTGGAAGGATCATGGTCTCGGCCATCTCTATCATACGCTCAGTCTTTCCCACCATTGCCCGTATACGCCTCAGTTCCTGCCTCCTCTCCAGGGCCAGGGGATAGAGGGAGTCGAGAGTGGGAATTTTCCTCACCGGCTCACGTCCTTCGGGAGAACCGATCTTGATACTGGGAGAGAGGTTTAGGATTTCGCGGATCTTTGACTCGATATTTCGCCCTTTTTCCCGGAGAGTAATCAGCTCCTCTTCCAGAATCTCCCTCTCGATCCGCACCTTGATCACGTCCTGGAAGCTTGTCCTACCGGCCTCATAAAGGCTGCCGGCCACCTCTTCCAGGTATTTCAGGAGATCCAGGGTCTCTTCAGTGATGGTTTCCGCTTTTTGGACAAAAAGGAGGTTCCAGTATGTTTTCCCTGCTCCCGTGACGGCCTCACGTCGGGCCCTCTCCAGGTCTTCCCTGGCCCCAGCAACCTCCTGACCCACAATCTCCCCTTTCAGTGCCAAGACCCCAGGAAAGGGGAACTTCGTCTTCACCGGATCCTTCCCCTTTATGGGCCCCACCCCGGTCATCAACCCTTCCGTAAAGGCGGTGTAACGACGGAGAATCTCATCCAGGTTCAACACCTGGCTAAATGTCTCTATGGCGGCCCGAAGCCTGGCCTCCGCAGCCTTCACCCCGGGGTTTCGGACAAAGGCCAGTGTTTCCAGGGTCTCGAGGGAGAATCGCCTCGCCAAGGCGGCCTCTGCAACATGGGCGTCGGTGCTGGCAGGTTGCAGCATTTTCAGGAGGCGAGCGGGTTGGCCAAAGGAGGAGCGCTCATCCCCTCCTGCGGTCAGAGATCTCTTCCATTTCTTCGCGGCTTCCATGATCCTTTTCTTTTCAGAATCAAACTCGACGTCCGCAGGGGGTGGTTCATGTTCAGGGGCAGCCTTCTCCCGGGCCTTGACATACGATGGCGGTCGGTAATCATCAAACTCCTTCATAAGATCCCTGTAACCTCCGCAGGCATGGGTCGCCATCAGAGCCATCAATGTGAGTAGGAGAATGAGCCTTGGAATCATTTGGCCTCCTTCCTGTTGTTGTCGCCCGAACCGCCGCCATTTTTCGTAATGGTTTGCCCGACAATCTGCTCAAGGCGGGCGAGGTACTTCCCGTAATCAGCCCTTGCGCGTGCAAGGGAAAGCTGGAAATTATAAAAAACCGCCTGGGTCTCAACAAAATCAGAGAGGGTGGCCTCTCCCTCCCGATACCAGGTCTCAGCGATCTCCATCGATTGTATCGCCTGAGGCAGCAGGTCCTTTTGGTAAAGCTCTATGAGCCTCCGGGCATTTCCCAGGCGAAAAAAAAGGAAATGGACCTTTGTCCGGGTATCATTTACGAAGCCTGTCTTTGCTGCCTCTGCCCTTCGCACGTTGGCCATCGCCCGCGCAACGCGCCCCCGGTTTTTTCCAAACCAAAGGGGGATACTCACGCCCACCTGCACACCCACCGAATCCCTTCCAGCCCCCGATGGCTTATGCGAAACATCAGGCTCCCCGATGGATGAGTAAAACACACCGAGTTTAAAGTCGGGGAGGTTCTCATAGCGGGCCAACTCCATCTGAGCCCCCGCCTTCTTTACCCTCATCTCTGCAATGCGGATCTCTTCCTCATTCGCCTCGGCCAGCCGGTAAAGCTCCTCCAGCGTAAAGGCGATCGGTCGGTACCGTTCCCCCGACAGCCGTCCGAATTTTGCATCGGGCGATCTGTTCAACAGTCCATTCAACTTTGTCGTCTCGGTCAATTCCAGTTCCTCAAGCAGGAGGGCGTCGTAGCGAAGCTGGCCTGACTGGGCCTGGGCCTTCACCATGTCAATCAAGGCTGCCCGGTCCTGGGCATAAGCCGTCTCCCCCACTTTTCGCAGATGTTCCAGCAGCCGAATATTTTGAGCCGCTACCCCCTTGGCCGTTCGGATATACAGAAGTTCGTCAAAAGACTCTCGAATGGCCGCAACAACACTCCGCACCGTCTTGTCCAGCTCGATCCGGGCAATTCGGGCATCGGCCTCCACCACCTCACCTGCCTTTGAAAGCTTTCCGGGAAAAGGGATCTTCTGCGAGAGGCTGGCGCTCCAGTCCTGGGGGCCCAGGCGGGTCTCGATCGGCTCGGGAAAGTAGGTCACGTTGAATTGAGGGTCGGGATAGCCGGTAACCACCCGGTACTTCTCCACAACTACCCTCCACGCCTCACGGGCCTCACGTATCGTTGGATTTTCACGGTATGCATAAGAGATGAGATCAGTGAGGGTGGTCGCCTGCTCCAGCTTGGAGCTAATCTCCTCAGCATAGGACCAGGGGGTCAGACCTACCACGAAAATTGCCCCAAGGAGTGCCGTGAAGCTCGATTGAATCGCTTTCATGGGCCTCTCTTCACCTCCACATTCTCAAGATTGCCAATATCACGCCTGCCTATATCGATTTCCAGCCTGATCAAACTTTAAACCGAACAACCAATCTTACCTATGCTATTTTTAGCCTTAAGTTCCGAAAATATCAACGATTTCCCTTTGGTTAGATTTACCCAGCATCCTTTTTAGTTTACCTCTCTGATTTTGGATTAATGCCTAATAGCAAAATCGATACCAAACCCGAAGTTTTTGACTGTCTTTGCATTGAGCTAAGGTGAGTAGAGGTCATTTCCATATCCAGGGTAATATAGCTGGTGAGAGGATAAATGGATACGTTATACCCAATTGGATACGGGAGGTGGGTAGAAAATAACCGACTTATCCGGAATCATTCAAACGGCAAAGAGTCACATAATACAGTTTAATCCAATATTTTAAAGGCCTTGGACCACCATGTTTATTTTTGGCACAACCCTTGCTCAGTAATTTCAGAAAGGGGTTTTCTATTCGAAAGGAGAAGTAGGAAATGAAGAGATTAGCGGTCACTTTGGGAAGCCTGATGTTGGTTGCAGCCGTGGCGTATCCTGTTATTGCCTGGGGTCCCAGATGGGGCCATGGGCGTCATCATATGGTGGATTCCTGGGGATACGGCGGCAGTTATGGCACGGACTATTATGATAAGAGATATCGGGGTATGACACAAGAAAAGACGACCAGCATGGATCGGCTTAGGAAGGAGTTCTTTGAGAAAACCGCCAAGCTCAGAGATGAAATATGGAGCAAATCCAACGAGTTGGATATGCAATTGAATTCGCCCAGTCCTGATACTGAAAAGGGCAAGGCACTCCAGAAAGAGGTCAGTGAGCTAAAGGCCAAGTTGGCTGAGAAAGAGTTGAATTTTGGTCTAAAGACTCGAAGAATCGCCCCCAATGGTGGCTATGCCCAGGGATATGATAGAGACCGTGGCCGACATATGAGGGATTATGGATGGCACATGGGGGGACGCGGGCCTGGGGGATACTGGAATTAGCCTGACTGGATGGATAGACTATCCTCCGGCTATGGGTGGAAAAATTGCTACCTTATCCCCATCATTCAAATGCTGCTCAGGCCGGGCATGTCGCCCATTGATGAGTACCACTGCGGCCTTTGAGGGGGAGAGTTCAATCTTTTCCAGCAATTCGCCAACAGTCGTCCTATCTTCCAGGTTGATCTTTCCCTCTGGAATATGAGACTCCCGAAGATTCGCAAAGAGCCTGACCTCGATTTCCATAAAGCTTCCTCTTGAGGCTTAGGATGAGGGCAAGTTCCTTATCTTACCCTATACCAATATAATGCTCTCTTGGGGTTATGGTCTCTCTTCTTCCCATGAACAAGTGGGTTACACGGGAAGATATCTGAACAGACCGATTTGTATACTGTAGCATCTTTTCCAGGGCAATTTTCAGGGAGTCTCCTTGTAGAACTACTACAGGCCCCAAAAAATCAAAGGGAACAAGGAGATGTTCTGTTTTCCTACAGAGATTTCTTAGTCTCTTGCACTCCTGTTCATCCCTCGCTATAATAACCTTGTCCCCGCTTTCAAGCCGAAAATGTCTCCCCACCCTGAGTAGAGGGATATCTCTCATTGTGGGCTTCCCCTGAAATTTGAAGTAATCACTCAATCTCTTAGCAAAGTTCTTATCGGTGAGGAGACAACCGCCGGCCGGACAGGGATAGTCTCTAATGCCCTTCTCTGCGGCAAGCGCCATCTGCTTCTTCCTTGAACGGCCCGATATTCCCAGCAGTTTACTCCTCTGAACCCACCCTTTCAACTCTGGAATCGTCGGCTTGAAGTGCGCAGCTGAGAGGGGTCTCAGGATATATCCTTGAAGACCCGAGCCCCGGTCAATGACGTCAATGGCCTGTCTGTGCTGCGACATGGGGCGCTGACCAAGGACCTCACCAGTAAATAGAAAGGACGCACCAATCTTGCGCATGTATTCGCCCGCCCTTTTTATCTTCATGATCCTGCAGTCAATACAAGGATTCATGCCTGATCCATATCCATGCCTCGGATTGCTCACCATTTCAAGATATTCATCCGTCAAGGCAACCTGCTTTAGTGGGATATTTCCCAGTTCCCTTACGGCAGTTACCGCGGCTGCGCATCCTGCATTTTTTGGAGTGCAGAGACAGAATGGAGAAGTAAAGTTGATGGCATGCACTTCAATCTGCTGATCCAATAGCAGTCTAGCGGCAAGGGTGCTGTCCAGACCACCCGAGAGGAGCCCTACTGCCTTTATTCTTCTATCTGTTTTTATTGACCGCACCGTTTCAGAATAACTGTAACAGGTTTCCATCCCAATCAGTGAAATGTCAGGATACCTACTATGAAAGATTCTTATCTTGACCCAAAAAAATATGTTTTTCTTGGAACTGGCTTTGATATTAATATCACATTGTGGTACAAATAGTCAATAGATTTCACCCCGGTGATCACCGTTCTTGTTCCCGTGGATGACTCTAAAACGTTCAAGACGAGGTGTTGACTGTCTTTGAGATCCAAATCTAAAGACCAGAACCATCCGCTCCTTCCCATTGACAGACAGATCAGGGCCTGGCAGAGGGCCAATCGAAAAATGGGATGGAGCATCAAGAAAGAGGAGTTCGAAATGATCGGAGAGCCCCCATCATGGACAGAAAATGACCGTCAAGATGGTTTTATGGGTATAGGCCTCTTCTATGGATTTGGTGAGGACGGCAAGGGCAACTCCGATCCGGTCCTCTCCGGAAGGCTTGTCTGGGAATATGCCCTTAGACTCTGGAGGGTCAAGACCTGGCAGTGTGAATATATCGATTTCACTAAGTCCGACAATATCCGCCTAAGACCCGAGGCACCACCCAGGCCCAGGGGATTCTATTTTGCCAAATTTCAGCCGGGAGAGAAATACCAATCTCTTACGGTATCCCGGCTTCGTAAACGGTTTCTTGTTAATCAAACAGGTTGCGGACCTGAAGGGATACAACTCCTGGCAGTCACCAACACACACCTCCGTAAAATGATGGAGGAAAAGAAGATCCCCTTTTCTGCCCTTGCAGACTATGACGTGGCGCCTTACGGATTTAACGACTTCTTCGATGCCGCCCAGATCTTTTTCAGTAATGGCGTCCTTGGCCTGGGCATAGGAAACCTGGATCGCAACTATCCCCTCTTTGGAATCCCCACGCTTCGCTTCTAACCCCTTGGCTCCCATCAAAACTTCATAGCCTTTCCAGAAATCAAAATCCCCCCTGGTAGCAAACCAGAAGGAAGTGAAAAAGCAAGTGGTTTAATTGTCAACTGAATATTGTAAAATGGAACAGTTGCATTATCTGGTGTTCTGTACCACTATGAGGAAGCGCACAGCGCCCCTATTCTCCGTGGAACCCAGAGATCGAGAAGGCAAACGAACACAAAAGGCCTGTATGAGTCAAGGAGTGAGCATATGAACACCGAAAACCAGGCGTATGTACCACGTCCGCTCTACATTGCTGGGCTGATCTTGGCACTGATCCTCATTTATCCCGCTACCAGGAGATATGTCTCGGATCTGGGGGAAAGATGGCTTTACATTGCGGCCCTTTCCTTTGCACTCTCTTTTTGCCTTACCCCTGTTTGCAGGTTTCTCGCGGTGAGATGGGACATTTTGCATAGGACCGATGCAAGTAATATTCCCCAAGACACCACTCCCTTATTGGGAGGGGTGGCGGTTTTCTTGGCTCTTCTGATTAGCATCTTGGTCAATGGCATCTATTCTGAACAGCTCTTTGCCATCCTTGGGGCATCGGCCATCGTCTTCGGTATTGGTCTCATGAGCGACTTAAAAGAGGTGGCGGCGTGGATCAAGCTTTTTTTCCAGGTCCTAAGCGCTGTTGTCGTGATCTGCTTTGGGATCTCCCTGAACATTATTCCCAATGCCCTTGGCCTATCTGCACAGCTTCTGAACCTTACGCTGACCGTTCTATGGATCGTGGGTATGACTAATGCCATAAGTTTCCTGCATGGTATGGACGGCTTGGCATCGGGGTTGGGAACAATTTTCTCGTTTTTTCTCGCAATCGTCGCCTTTCAAACCGATCAGGCCTTCTTCGGTTGGGTCTCTTTGGCATTGATGGGTGCTTGTCTGGGCTTTTTGCCATACGACTTCCGGTACCGGAGGAGGGCTTCGATCTTGTTGGGGCATTCGGGCACCATGGTCACGGGGTTTATCCTCGCCTGTCTCGCGGTCTATGGAGACTGGTCTCCGGACAGACCAATCGTTGCTTTGGCCTCACCTTTGTTGATATTCTGGATCCCGATCTTTGACATGGTGTATACCAGTGGAAAACGAATTATCGCCGGCAAGGTCTCCAGTCTAAATGAGTGGATCGAGTACGTTGGAATGGATCACCTTCACCATCGATTGGCTTCTGTCTTGGGCGGGCCGAAAAGGAGCGTGCTTCTTATCCAGCTTGTCAGTATGTGTTTGGGCATAAGTGCGGTGGCACTCCGGTATGCCAGGACCATTGATTCTGTTCTTCTGATCATACAGGCCCTGATGATCATTTTAATTCTAACCATACTGGAAAGATATGGCCGTACACAGGTTGATAAAGGCAAATCATAACTCGCTTCATAAACCTGCCGGCAACATCATTTTAAAAATTACCCTTGAAAAGCGGAAAACCTAAGGAATATATTCCCTTTTATGGATCCTCTGACCCATCTCGTGGCAGGCTATACCATTGTAAAAAGCGGTTTGAATCGGGATACCGGAAGGTGGGGGACTATCGCCGGCGTTACTGCTTCTCTCTTCCCCGATACTGACAGCTTACTGGGATTATTCCTGGGAACCGAATTTACCATTAAGTATCATCGCTATCTGACCAATTCCCTTTTTCTAGCGGTTCCATTCTCCCTCTTGTTCGCGTGGCTCTTCGTCAAGATCTCCAGGATCAGGAAGTTCCGGTCCTTTTTTATCATATGGCTTGTGGAAATCCTGGCCCATACCTTCCTGGACCTGGTGACCTCATACGGAACCATGGTCTTAAGCCCCTTTTCAAATGCTCGTATCACCTTGGACTGGGTCTTCATTATCGATCCCTTTTTGTTTTCCATCTTTTTTTTCCCGATCGTGGCCCTTTGGATCTTTAAGAGAAAGGCACGCGCCATAGCCAGATGCTCCCTTGCCCTGGCAACCCTCTACGTCAGCCTTTGTGCCGCAAATCACTTCTGGGCCCTCTCACTGGCCAAAACACATGCCCGTGAAAAAGGCTTGGTGGTCGAGAGTTTAGCCTCTCTACCCCAGCCCCTCTCCCCTTTTTACTGGGGAAACTACATTGCCACAAAGGAAAGGATCTACGTGGGGCTTGTCGATCTGATCGGAGCTCGCCATCAAAACGCCGGCCCTGATGCCAGCTTCTTCAGGAGATTCCTGGCACGCTATCAACCCATCCAATACATCCGATACCGACCATGGGAACGCTATGAGGCCTCCCCATGGGTAAAAAAGGCTCTGGTCCTGGAAGGAGTTCAGACGTTCCTCTGGTTCGCCCGCTTCCCCGTGGCAAGATACAGCGGGGTTGTGGACGGGCATCACCGCGTCACTCTATATGACCTCCGCTTCGGCGTCATAGGAGACAGACGGCCCTTTCGATATACGGTAGATTTTGACCAGGACGGAAATACTCTCCGGAAGGGATTCACGAAAAGAAGATGGCTCTTGTCCGGCGATTAGGATAAGGAGTTGTCTTTCCAGATTCATTCAATTGCGCATCATGCTGGGCGGGTACGCAATTCACGTTGATACCCGGTTTGTCCCGCCAGGCACGGCTCACTGGAACATCCATTGATTTCTACGGTTACGTGTTCAAGTCCTTCAAAACCGACCAAAAGCCCTTTGTAGTACTCCACCGGCTTAGGATAATGGGTTACAATTGAGATGATTGCGGCCAGGTGCTGAGAGCCAACTGGCCACACATGAAGATCCGAAATCCTACTGTCAGAGTCCGACTCAATCACTGAGCGAATCTTGGCCATTGTCTTGCGGTCCACCCCTGAATCCAGGAGTATCTTGCTTGTGTCCCGCAACAGGCCGTAAGACCATCTGGCAATAATTACTGCGCCCACAATTCCCATAATCGGATCCATCCAAATCCAACCAAATGTCCTTCCAGACAACAGGGCAACAATGGCCAAAAAAGAGGTGAAGGCATCTGCAACTACGTGTAGATACGCCGCCCTTAGATTGTAGTCATGATGATGGTTCTTATCAAAATCGTGCTTATGGGCGCGGACACCATTTCCTTTCAAAAATAACGCACTGACTATGTTCACCACCAGCCCCAGTATGGCTACAACTATAGCCTCATCAAATTGGATCGGTTGCGGGGAAGCGAGTCGTTTGACGGATTCCACACCCATGAGCAGTGCCACAAGGACCAAAACAACAGCACTCGCAAAGCCGCCCAAGACCCCAACCTTTCCGGTTCCAAAACTATACCGCGGATCACTTGCATGACGACGAGCATACCAATAGGCAAATGCTGATATGCCGAGCGCAGCGGCATGGGTTCCCATATGCCATCCGTCGGCAAGTAAGGCCATTGAACCATAGGCCAGGCCGGCGGCGATCTCTACCACCATCATCGAAAAAGTCAGGAAAATCACTCGTCGGGTATTTTTCTCGCCCTCAGAATTATTAATACTGAAATGATGGGTGTGCCTCCACTCATGAAGATTATAAATGTGCATACCAAGCTCCACTATCTATCCAAACATGCCGTAACCACTGTTGATGGTTGTTATTCATAGCTACGCCTGTTAAGGAGTCCTTTACTCATTTGCTTTTGTCTGATGGGCTTCCGCCGGCAGTAAGATCACACGAGGAACAGGGAGAAGATGTGTTTCCTCCTCCGCCACCACAACAATTGGCAGCCCTGCCACTCAGTCGTTGGTAAACCCATCTTGCAGCGATAGCTAACGCCCCTCCGACAATGACCAAAACGATTATGGTTTCTGTCATGTCCCGTCCTCCTTCTTATCTCCATCTCCTTCTATTAGCATGCCGTCTGATACCCGCAGGGTTCTCTGGGCATAAGCGGCACATTCATGGCTGTGCGTGACCATTACAATCGTCGTACCTCCTGTGTTGAGTCTCTGGAAAAGGCCCATGATTTCACCCTTAGTCTTGGTGTCTAGGTTTCCTGTGGGCTCGTCGGCAAGCAAGATCGGGGGTTCGTTCACCACGGCCCGTGCTATGGCGACCCGCTCCTTTTCTCCCCCGGAGATCTGACTCGGGAGACGATGTCCTTTGCCTGACAGTCCCACATGGTCTAAGGCCGTTTCGGCCAATGCGCGCTTCCTTTTTTTTGTGGCCTTTATAGTAGTGAGGGGAAGCATGACGTTTTCCAGAACAGTTAAGTATGGGACCAGGTGGAAGCTCTGAAAAACAAACCCTAGAAACTCCCTCCGAAAGTCCGTCCTCTTCTCCTGCCCGAGGCTGTAAACGTCTATGTCATCAACGGCCAGCTTGCCTGACGTGGGTGCATTCATAGCCCCCAATACCGAGAGAAGCGTGGATTTCCCGGACCCCGATTCTCCCATCACACTGACAAATTCACCCAACCCGATCTCAAAACTCATGCCCCGGATGGCGAATAAGGCTGTGCCTCCGTTTTCGTAGCGTTTCACTAGGTCCTCTGCCTTTATATAACTCATAATCAACTCCTAAAGTGCCCTGAGGGCGTCGTTGGGATCAAGACGTGCTGCCAGAAAGGCAGGGTAGATGCTAGAGACAAGACCCACCAATACTGCCAGCACAAACGCTAACCCTGCCAGGGTATAGTTTGCAGGGAAACCCCCGCCTCCGCCATCGGCAAAAAAACCGATGGCAACCCTCGCCGCCCCTATGCCGACTAGGTACCCCAGAACCCCTGCCACGCCGGAGATAAATCCGGCCTCAAGTAACACAATTTGAATGACATGACTTTTTCGGAAACCGATCGCACGAAATATGCCGATCTCCTTGGTCCGTTCCCTGACGTTACTCATCATTGTTACCAGGACCACAAGGCTTCCTACCAAGACTACTACTCCTGAGACCCCATACGAGAAGTTCTTGAACTGGGCCAGGGCTTCCATCCGTCCTTTTACCACTTGCTGGATGGCCATTACCTTGGCCCCCGGAAGAATCTCTGAAATCTGTTTCACCATTTCTTCTATGGGACAGTCCTTGCACAAGGCAGCAACTTCAGCCATTGAAATCTTCCCTCTTTTGCCAAGAATGGACTGAGCCGTCTTGAGTTGGGCAACTACCAATTGATCGTCCTGGGAACCTGTTGGAAACAGAACCCCTCTAACCTCCAGCACGCGGCCTCCAATGTTGACCCGGCTCCCAGGGCTCAAGCCCAAGGCCTTGGCCGCCTCAGACCCCAGCAGAACCCCTTTTTCGCCTGGAATATCCCCTTCTATTTTCCACCAGGGTTTCAACATCCTGGAGGCCCGGAAGTCCACGCCAGCAAGTAAGACCCTGTGGTCTCCCACCTGGACCGCACCCAAGACCATTGGGCCCACGGCAGCCACATTCGCAGCATTCTTGATGGATCGTATCCGAGCAAGGTCTTTTTCGCGGATTTCCTGCATCTCAAAGGAAAGGCCACCCAATGAGAGACCGCCGTAAGTGAGCGAAAGGTTCTCTGTCTTGGGTACAACCAGGATGTTGGCGCCATACTTCTCCAGCCTCTGATTGATATTATGGGTCATTGCGTCAACAAAACTTATGAGTGCCACCACGGTGGAAACCCCTATGACAAGCCCGGCAAGGACAAACAGGGCCTTGGACTTGCGGCGCATGAGGTTTTTGAATGCGATGTCTTTGAGATTCATCTCTAGCCCCTTTTTGAAAAGTCAAAATATTGTCTTCCTTCAATGATCTCTTTTATCTCTATTACAACCTTTCCATCCTCCATTCTTCGCTTAAGAGGTGCAGGGTTACATCCGCCTTTCACCTCATTTACAAGCACGGAAGCAAATTGGCGACCGCAATTACGGCAGACCATAAAATCCCCTGACTGCTGATAACCTTTGCCTGCACGCCAGCATACATCACACGCATCAAAGGCCGCACGAATGATCCCGTCTGAACTCTTAAGAATGAAGTACTGGACAGTATCAGAACCGTCGATCTTATAACGGTAGTGTCTGGCCTTGCCATCTTCGAATAGGTCGGCAGGGTAGCTGAAGGAAGTGGTTGAGACGCCAGACTCAAAAGAGCTGGCGACAATGGTCTCGGCCTTTCCCTTTTGGCCAATAAAGTAGAGTCCACCCACAATCACAAGGACAAGCACGCTGCCCAAAAGGATCAGTGGGCGACGGCTTTTCTTTTCGGTGCCAAGGACAATCGCCTTTTTTGCCGCACTCGTGTCTGAAATGTTCTTGTTATTTTCAGTTTTTCTTTTTGACATGTTTAACTCCTTTTCGTCTCATTATCTTTTTCTTTTCGCAGTACGGTAACACTTCACCGATACTCATGACAGCTATGTCTAACTTGATCGATTTTCTGCTCTCATAA
>JAUUVE010000144.1 GCA_030589715.1 Desulfobacteraceae bacterium
AGCCAATCGAGGGCATCCTCCACGCTGTCCCACCACTGCTGGCCCATCCTCTTTCCCAGTTCCATAAAAATCTTGTGGTCCTGCCAGGCCTCCCCGATCTCAACAACCTTCCGCCGTGCCAACACGTATCCGTGAAACTTCCAGTTCTCCGCCATGTGATTCTGCTCTAGCCAGGTACTGGCAGGGAGGACAAGGTCTGCCAATTCGGCGGTCGGCGTCATAAACAGGTCAGCCACGACAAGAAAGTCAAGACGACTCAGGGCCTTGTACACCTCCCTGGCATTGGCCCTTGTAACCACCGGGTTGGTCCCCGCAAGGTATCCTGCCTTTACTGGATAGGGTTTTCCCGTCAGGATGGCATCCCAGGCACACTTGGGCGTAATAAAGGTCATTCTGGCAGCCAGCTTGTATTGCTCCCCGCCGAGGCCCTTTTTTCTCTGCTCCGCTGACAGCTCTGTGTGCGCCGAGAATGCAGAGACCTTTCTGACCGGGGGTGGCACATGGAAGACATTCCCGCCGGGTGCATCAAGATTTCCGGTGGCTGCCATGAGGCCTATGGTGGCGCGGGTGTAGTCGGTTGCGTTGAGGGTCTGCTCCGTTGTCACACCCCAGTGGATACCGGCTGGCTTTGTCGTGGCGTACAGCCTAGCGGCCTTTCGAATAAGGTCCCGGTCCACCCAGGTGATTTCTTCCACGCGGGTGAGGGGGTAGTCTTTTCTCACCCTCTCCACAAAGGGGTCCCAGCCGTTAATATATTGCTCGACAAATTCCTTGTCATAGAGTTCTTCCTCAATGATCACGTTATGAAACCCCAAGGCCATGGCCGCATCCGTGCCGGGCCGTATCTGGAGCCAAATATCTGCGTTCTCGGCATAAAATGACTTCCTGGGATCGATGCAGATCATCTTGGCTCCCTTTTCAAATGCATTCCAGAAATGCGCTCCCTTGTATTCGTCCGGGTTGGTCCACAGAGGATTGCATCCCCACATGACAATGCACTTGGGGTTGTTTTCATAGTCACATGCCGGCAGGGTCCCACACGTGATCAGGCTGGCGCCTATCCGTGACAGATAGCACATATGCCCCGCCGTAAGTATGTTCGGGGTGCCCAACAGGTTGCCAAACCGGGAGAAATGGCTTTCAAAATCACGCCCGGTCCCCTGGCCGACAATAATGGCTTCGGGGCCGTATTTCTCGATCACCTCATTGTATTTCTCGGCACACGTGTCCAGTGCCTCGTCCCAGGAGATCCTGTCCCAGCCTTTGCTGGTTTTTTTCATGGGATAGAGTAACCGATCCGGATGATAGGCCGTCTGTGTAATCGACAACCCTTTTGTGCACATGGTGCCGTGGCTGATGGGTGAGTCAGGATCGCCCTCTACCTTTATGACCTTGCCGTCCTTTACATGGGCGATGACACCGCATCCGCCGTGACAGCTTCGGCAGACCGTCTTTATCTTTTTAACTTCTTCCATTTAAACCTCCTGAGATCTATTTTTGACACCCAGACGTACATGAACAACGCTGGCGTGGATGTTACTTCCATATCTTTGTATTGACATCCCGTATTGAGTAACGATTACTTCTCTTCCAAATATCTTTTACGTATTTCTTTTTTGAGAATTTTCCCTTGGGGGCTTTTGGGTAAGGACTTTAGGAATTCTACTGACTTAGGCGCCTTGTAGGCGGTCATATTTTCTTTACAAAAGGCAATGATTTCATCCTCGGTTGAAGTAGCCCCTTCCTTTAAGATGACCGCTGCATGGACACGTTCCACCCATACGGGATCAGGTATTCCGATAACGGCTGCCTCAGCGATCGCAGGGTGCCCATATAAGACTTCCTCCACCTCGCGTGGATATACATTCTCGCCGCCGGTTACAATCATGTCCTTCTTTCTGTCCACGATATAGATATACCCCTTTTCATCATAATATCCCATGTCACCGGTATGCAGCCATCCATCAATGATAACATCGGATGTGTCTTCGGGTTTCCTCCAATATTCAAGCATGATGGAATCGCTCTGGACGATGATCTCGCCGGGTATACCCGGTTCAACATCGTTGTTGTCCTCGTCTATTATCCGGACATGGACACCGATACTGGGCTGTCCGCAGGATCTCAGGACCCTTTGTTCTTCCAGGGGTTTGTCCAAGACCTGATGGGCCTCCCTGGGTAAAAATGAGACTTGAGGCCCTGATTCAGTCTGCCCATAACCCTGCGCAAAAACCGGACCGAATATCTCCAGTCCCTTGCGTAGCAACTCCACCGGCATCGGGGATGCAGCATACCAAATTCTCTTCAAGCTGCTTAGGTCGTACTTGTCAAAGCTTGATAGAGCAAGCATTGCTACCAATTGTGTTGGGACGATCTGTACGTCTGTAAGTTTTTCATCTTGAATGACCTGGAGGGTAGCGTCAGGGTCAAAAGATCTCTGCTCCATTATTACGTTGCATGCCCCAACATAAAAGAAAGGCCACACGTGGCTGTCACCGCCGATGTGAAACATGGGCAAGATTTGGAGGTGCTTATCATCTGGACCTACACCTAGCTCCAACGCCTTTATCCGGGTATTATCCATTCTGCGGCCATGGGTATAGAGGGCGCCCCGAGGTACACCGGTGGTGCCGCTTGTATAGAAGATCAGGAAGGGGTCGTTCTTTTCTACCCAGACATTTGGCTCTTCCGGCCTGTTTGTCGCAAGCAAGTCGCGATGGGCAACCATATCGGGAGCAACGCCCTCAAAAGAGATATAGTGCCTTATATTGGGTATTCGAGACCTCAAGATATTTACCGTCTCGACACACTCCGGACCTACAAAGAGTGCCGCTGCCTTTGAATAATTGATGAGATATTCCAACTCATCTGGGTGCGACCGGGGATTGAAGGGAGATGCGATAAATCCACCCTTCATTGCAGCCCCATAGACATCAGCATACTCAAGACAGTTCCACGAGAGGATTCCGATAACATCGCCCTCCTTGATGCCCAGGGCCATCAGCGCATGGATCAGACTATTTACCCTTAAATTAAACTCCCGAAATGTGATCCTCTCCGCTCCGTATACAAAGGCCTCTCTCTCGGAATGGAGTAAGGCGTTTCTGTAAACAATGTCTGCAAAGGTCCCTAATTTATAGCGGCTTAGTTCCCGCAATATGAGTTTATCTGACATGTCTTCCATCTCCTGCTATGCATTTACTGAACATTTGAAACTCATCCTCGCTGGTCAGTCTTGAGGGTGAATGCCCAACCCCTCAGGGAGATTCCTTTGGGCTGTTGCATCTCTTCGATCACTGCCCCAAAGGCTATATGATTCGTATACGACTCACTGCCAGAGGCTATGCATCGTATGCGACAATAAAATGGAGGTGATAGGATTTACGGCTCCAAGCGACCCTCTCGAAAGGCCCCGGTATAGGCCTGGCACCACGGGTCCTGACCCAGGAGGACGGCCGTGGCCCTCAATGAGCCAGAATAGATCATCCACCTCGTAATTTCGGCGGGATCCGGCGTTGACATCGACCAGATCAGCCCCAGAGTCCACCTGAGACGTCACGTCCGCCTGAATGTACTGCGCGTCCCGGTTGCCCACGGCTTCATTTACCGCTTTGCGGCTCGTATTGATCCGTTCACCGATGATAAGCATAAGTTTCCTCCTCGACGCCTCACGAACGATACACACAGGATCGTCCAAAGGGGCCGATCCAACGTAGCTTCATAGGCCTCAGTCTTGTCTGGCATACGGATTTAGATGATAGGGTTCGAGCAGGCAGGCACGGGTAAAGGCCTTGCTAAATTCCGGTGTGCCCGCTAATTCAAGATATGTTATGCGCGATAGCAAATCTCGGATCTCTTTCCGTTTGGCGGAAGACAACAGAAAAAGCTTGGCGCCTATACCGGCGGCATTTCCCACCTGATGGAACCTGGTGAGGGCAAGAGAAGGCAGCATGCCCATGGCCAGCGCATTTGAGATGTCTATGTAACTGCCAAAGGCACCGGCTATAATGATCTTATCGATTTCAGAAATGCCCTCTCGCTCCACAAGGATCCTCATTGCAGCCTGAATGGCGGCCTTGCCCAACTGGACCTCACGCACATCCTTCTGGGTGATGGAGATCTCCGGAACCCTCAAGTTCGCCTCTTTGGGAACAAGGATAAACTCTAAACGGCCGTTTTTCTCGACCACACGGGAATGGGAGCCCTTCAGCATCCGGCCGCCCCTATCCAAAACGCCGGCCAGATAAAGCTGCGAGACAGCATCCAATATCCCGGACCCACAGATCCCTATGGGCTCCGCATCATCAATGGTCTTATAGCTGACACCTTCGCCCCACAGGTATATTTTTTCGATGGCCCCGGGAGAGGCCCTCAGCCCGTCCCTGATATGATAGCCTTCAAACGCGGGACCGGAGGCACAGGAGACGCTTGTTATCTTGCCCCGGGCTATCAGTGATATTTCCGTATTGGTGCCGATATCAAGGACGATTACGTTCTTATGACCCCACTCTCCGGCCGTGGCCGTCAGGACGGCCACGTGATCGGCCCCCACAAAACCCGCAATGTTGGGGGGAAAATAGACATAGGCGCCCGGGGCCAAATCCAGACCTATGCCCCTGGCCTTTACGTTTAGATCCCCGCGGACGGCTGGCACAAAGGGAGACCTGGCCAACTGACGGACTGCCAGGCCCAGCAACAGGTGGTGCATGGCGGTGTTGCCAACAATGACGGCCTCCAGAATATCCCCGGTTTTAGCGCCTATTTCTGAGCACAGGTCCTCAGCTAACTTCATCAGCGCTTCTTGCACCAAATCCGCCATCAGGGTTCGTCCGCCCGGCGATCGAATCGCAAGGTTGATGCGTGTTATGATGTCCTCACCTTTGCTGATTTGGGGATTCATGATCCCCTGTGAGGCCAGCGTCTTTCCCGTGTCCAGATCGATCAGGTACCCTGCTATCTTGGTTGAGCCCAGGTCAACGGCCAGACCAATCGGGCGGGAGCCAGGAGGGCTCACAGCGACCAGTTCCCGGTTTCGGATGTGTGCTGTTAAGTTCCAATTCCATTCCCGAAGCCGCGTAGAAAGGTCCCCCAAGACGTGGATATCCAAATCTATAGGGCCGAGACCGCTTATCTTTTCGAGCAGGTTCTCCGCATCTGCCACAGGCTTCGTCAGAGTGGGCGGTTCAAGTTTGCAGGCAACGGACCTGATCGGGGAGTCAAGGGGGATATCTATCTCACGCCCCTCGACCTGGAGGCGTTGCTGCGTGTTTAAGGATTCGGGAGGCACATTCACCCTGCAATCGCTTTGTGGGTAACTCTGGCAGGCCAGCCGCCAGCCGCCCTCGATCTCCTCCCCGGTAAATGCCGCTTGCTCGACAGGGGTTGGTTGCGAAAGAGTTCCTTCCGTGCCCCTTGTCTTGCAGCCTTTACATTTCCCGATGCCGCCGCAGAGGCTGCCCAACTCGACCCCCAGCCGACGGGCGCAGTCCAGAAGGGTTTCTCCGGCAGGGCATGCCCCCCGTCTGCCAATGGGCTGAAATTCTATCTGATTATCTCCCATGTCGGTATCAACGATCGGCAGCGAACCCAGGGTGCAGGCCCGGGGTGAATGCCTTAATAAACGAGACCATTACTGTCCAAAACAACTCTTAGTTCGGTTCCGAAGATCTATCTTGTCAGACCCTTGGTGCTTGAACGACGTGTACAAACTGGAGTATTGGAGTGATGCAGTAATGGATTCTATCCTTTTTCCCAACACTCCAGGTCTCCGACTTGGCAAGTGCTGCTTGAGTCAATATTGTCAATGGAGTTCAGAGATACGGATTATCGTTCTTGGACAAGTTTGAAGCGAGACCTTGATCTCTTTTGTTCTTTAAAAAAACACCAAGGCCCCGTTGTCTCCAAACGCCGCGGGCCTAAGCCATCGGATATCTATTTATAGACGCCGTATTCCTTTGTGAGGTCAACCATAGCCTTGACATTTTCCGGTTTTGCCTCATCGAAAAACGCACCATTGCCCATAATAAAACCACCGCCTTTACCAACAGTATCGATGAGTTTCTTGCAGTAGTCTTTCACTTCATC
>JAUUVE010000219.1 GCA_030589715.1 Desulfobacteraceae bacterium
ATTGGCTTGTCAGCTGAAACCCGACACCCCAACGCTGCTTGTCACGACCCAAGGCACCCAGTGGAAGATACGAGAGGAGAACGTCTATGAAGATCACGATTCTGATCGGTCACCTGGCGCTTGATGGTGAATTAAACGATACGCCGACCGCCCGAAAAGTGGCAGATGCCATGCCCTTGAAGACCTCCTTTAATACATGGGGCGATGAGATATATTTCACCATCCCTGTTGAGGCAGCGCTGGATGAGAGTGCCCGGGAGGAGGTGGAAATAGGAGACTTGGGTTATTGGCCCACCGGTCGAGCCTTTTGTATCTTTTTCGGGCCAACCCCCATGAGCACCGGGGGAGAGATCAAACCCGCCAGTGGCGTCAATATTATCGGCAGAGTCACGGGCGATGCCAAAAAACTAAAAGAAGTGATGGGGGAAGATGAGGTGGTGGTGTCGGCGGCTTGACAAACGCAGGGATATATGCTAAAAACTTCAATAAGTTTAGGAAGTAAATGGAAAATTCCTCAATAGCTTGGGGGAAACACCGGTCACGGTCCTGGTGCAGGTTTGGGGAGCACCAGAAAGAAACGGTCAAAACCCGGGGTCACCGGGATTATTGAGTACTTATAGGAGTTTAAGAATTGAGGCCACGAGGACACCCATTTTTTTAGGGTCGGTTCCTCTCGTGGTCTTTTTATTTAACCCCTTGAAGATGGGTATGGCCAGATCCTTGGGGGCAGGGAGGATATATTCGGTATGAAAATGATCATCAAGATGAGGGAGATGTCGGATAATCAGAAGGGCGTTATCAGAAAGGTATCGGCCAGTGGCGACATGGGAAGGAGAATAAGGGAAATGGGTCTGGTACCCAATACCCCTATTCAGATACAGGGCCGAGCCCCTCTTAAAGATCCAGTGGCCGTAAAGATCATGGATTTTACGCTGACACTCCGAAATAACGAGGCAGGTGGTATATTAGTGGAGGTGGAAGCACCGGAGCCCCAGTAGAGAGGATGAAAGAGAAGATCACCATAGCCCTAGCAGGGAATCCCAATTCAGGGAAATCTACAGTCTTTAATGCCATAACCGGTGCAAGACAGCATATTGCCAACTATCCTGGGGTGACTGTGGAGAAGAAGTACGGCAATGTCACCCACAAAGGATATGGAATAGAGGTGGTCGATCTCCCCGGAACCTATTCTCTGACCGCCTATTCCCTCGAAGAGATCGTGGCCAGAGACTTCTTGGTCAACGAAAAACCGGATCTGGTGGTAGATATTGTGGACGCCTCCAATCTGGATAGAAATCTTTACTTGGCGGTTCAGCTCAAGGAGCTTGGTGTACCCATGATCATTGCCCTCAACATGATGGATGTGGCAGAGTCGAGGGGCATTATTGTGGATCACCAGCTATTATCCACCCTGTTCCAGGTTCCTGTGGTCCCGATGGTGGCCAGATCAAAGCAAGGAATCCGGGAATGTCTGGACAAGGTAATAGAGGTCGCAAAGAATGGCCAGGAATGGCTGCCAGCCGTAATTTCCTATGGCAATGACATTGACCAAAGCCTGGACGAGATAGAGGCGATAATTAAGAGATCTCAGGCCTTTAACACAAGATATCCCTCAAGATGGCGTGCACTCAAGTGTCTGGAAGGGGACAGGCAGATCCTGGATCTCCTGAAGAGGGACCCTGGTCTTGGTCAAAGGATAGAGGAGGTCTGCCAGGCTACGTCAAAGCACATGGTGGATACCTTCGATGAAGAGCCGGAGAGCGTCATAGCCGGTCATCGTTATGGCTACATTGCCGGCATCACCAGAAAGGCCCTCAAGAGGAAGGTTGAGTTGCGCCTCAACCTCTCAGACAAGATCGATAAGGTTTTGACAAACCGGATCATTGGTCCTCTCCTCATGATAGCTATACTTTATGCGATCTACGTCTTCACCTTTTCGGCCAGTGAGGCGCCCATTCAGGTGCTTGAGGTCTTCTTTGAATTCCTCAAGGACATTGTTTCATCCATCATTCCTGCCGGGAATCTACGGTCCTTGATCGTCTCCGGCATCATCGATGGGGTGGGAGGGGTCTTAGGGTTTGTCCCGCTCATAATGTTCATGTTCTTGGCCATAGCCATTATGGAGGATTCCGGCTATATGGCAAGGGTGGCCTATATGCTTGACAGGGTTCTCCGCTGGTTCGGTCTCCATGGGAATTCGGTTATGGCCCTCATCGTCAGTGGTGGGATCTCCGGTGGGTGCGCTGTCCCTGGGGTAATGGCCACCAGAACCCTGAGGGACCCCAGAGAAAGGATCACTACTCTCTTGGTGGTACCATTTATGAACTGTGGAGCAAAATTGCCCGTATATGCCATGCTAATTGGGGCCTTTTTCTCAAAGGACAAGGCGCGGATTATGTTCCTCCTGACCCTGTTTTCATGGGGTTTTGCCCTTCTTGCCGCCAAGATCATCCGTTCCACCGTCCTAAGAGGGCCCAAGACCCCTTTCGTCATGGAACTGCCCCCGTACAGGATGCCTACCCTAAAAGGCCTATTAATCCACACCTGGGAAAGGACCTGGTATTACATCAGAAAAGCGGGTACGGTGATCTTGGGGCTTTCCATTATCCTCTGGGCCATGATGACCTTTCCAGGGCTTTCAAAGGAGCAGGAAAGATTTTTTGAAAACGAGCGGATCAGAGCCACGAAATCCTTGCTTACCTCCCCCAAGGTCAAGGAATGGATCCCGGATGGGGAGAGCCTTATGGAACTCAACGGACTCTACGATTCCTATACGCGGGCAAGTAGCAAAGAGGAGGCAGAGGTGCTCACGGGGCTGGAAGATAGTCCCCTGCTCCCCTTGATAAAGACCGCCTTTCTCCTTAAAAAGGGGGAGGAGCTTGAAAAAGAAATCCAGAGTGACGATCTAGAAGCCGCCGCGCGATATCTGCTCTTTAGGGACGAAATGACCGGGTTAGGTGACCGGGAGCGCCAGGCCGCCTTGAAGCGCACAATTGCCGGCTGGATCGGGCAAAGATTAGAGACCGTAACCAGGCCACTCGGTTTTGACTATAGGGTCAACATAGCGCTCGTTGGAGGTTTTGCCGCCAAAGAGGTGGTGGTTTCGACCTTAGGAACCGCCTATTCCATAGGTGAAGTGGACCCTGAGCGGAGCAGTTCGCTCTCTCAGAGGCTCAGGAAAGACCCCAGCTGGAACCCCTTAAAGGCCTTTACGCTCATCATCTTTACCATGCTATATGTTCCCTGTTTTGTAACCCTAATCAGTATCCGGAAGGAAAGCTCCTGGGGGTGGGCCGGGTTTTCCATAGGTTTTAATCTGGTGGCTGCATTCCTTGTGGCCCTTATAATCAGACATGCTGGTATGGCCCTCGGCTTGGGGACTTCTTGACCCGACCTCGGATTCTCGGTCCCCTAATATCGGAGACTATTTGCACCTTTAGGAGGAAGTATAAAGAAAATGGACAAGATTCCTTTTACAAAGGATGGGCTTGAAAAGCTTAGACAAGAATTAATCCACCTGGAGAAGGTGGTAAGGCCCAACAACATCCGTGCCATAGAGGAAGCTCGGAGCCACGGTGATCTGAGCGAAAATGCAGAATACCATGCAGCAAAGGACAAGCAATCCTTTATTGCGGGGAGGATCAATGAGCTAAAGTCGGTCATTGCCAGGTCGGAGATAATTGAGGTGGAAGAAGGCCCGCCGGATCGGATCGTCTTTGGCTGCACGGTCCTATTGTATAACCTCAAGACAGATGAAGAGATAGCCTATCAGCTCCTTGGGCCTTATGAGTCTGACCCTGAGAATGGGAAGATATCCGTGACCTCCCCCTTGGGCCAGGCATTGATAGGCAAAGAGGCGGGGGAGGAGGTAAAAGCCAAGACCCCCGGGGGGATACGAGAATATGAGATTGTTGAGATCCGCTAGGCGCCCCGCCCGAAGTTTGTGAAATCCTGGTAAACTATGAATTGTTATACTAGTAACCGTTCACCGGTTCAGAGGTTCAGGGTTCAGGGTTAACCGAAAACCTGTCTGCCGTGACTCCGGCACAGGCAGGTCTGAACCGTTGATTCGTGGGATCTGAATCGAGAAGGCCTAAAAAAACAATTTGAGGATATTGAGGCATGGCAGTTGGCCCACCGCTGTCAAGTCCAGTGAACTTGTTAAAATGTTGGAGAAAAACGGGTTCAAAATCGTAAAACAGAAGGGGTCGATAAGATATTACGCAAAACCAGGGTGGAATAAATTGATTCGGATTGATTATCATGGGGCAAAGGAGGTTCCAACAGGAACCTGTCGTTTCGAGCAAAGCCAGAAATTTCCATATTTGTTTATGGGCATGAACTTCGGGTAAGGTGTGTAAAGGAGGATGAAGAGCAGGTTCTTGGGGCTGTGTGCTCTGCCAGTGGAAAGAAAATAGAGGAATGAGGCCAGTTTTTCAAGATATGAAGGACACAATTTGCAATTCAGACACTAAATGGACGTTGGTTTTCACAGGTGGCAGGGCTCGGATTTAGTCAGTCTGTGAAGTGTCGTACGATGCTCCACTCCAACGCCCTCTCTTCCAGGTCTAACATACGATACCAGCGTTGAAATATCTCGGTCTGTGTTACCACAACACCGTTACATACTGTGAATCAGAGATGACAGGATCATTCGTGATGAGTGGTAATTTGCTCACAGAGGCTGTTCCTGCGATAATCCTATCATGAAGGTCAGGAATATCATCAATTTCAAAGGTTCGGATAATAATCTCCTGTGTTATTGGTTGCACTTCAATATAGGTGATCAC
>JAUUVE010000351.1 GCA_030589715.1 Desulfobacteraceae bacterium
AGGAAATCCAATTATGCACCTCCTCTTCCCGATAAGGGGTGGAAAGGCGGCGGAAGGGGTGTTTACCTCATCTGAGTTCTATTACTGGATGGCAAAGGAAAGCGTTCAGAAGTTCACCAAGGAATTTATCAAAAGAGCCAAAGACAAAGGGTTTGATCCGCCCCAACCCCTTCAATTTGATGTAAATGTTTACGATAGCGTTTGCATGCTGGCACACGTGATGAAGAAGATGGGAATCACCAATAAACCCGGTGACCTGGCCAGGGACCGTGAACTGATTATGAAGGGATTGACTGAGCTTAGGGGATTTCCCGGCTTGGCTAGCGAAATCTCATTCAATGAAAAAACCGGTGACGCTGATAAGCTCATATACGTGGTAAAGGCCCAGGGTGGTGAATGGGTCCTTGTTGACTGAATAACATCCCGTTCCCGTGAATTATCTTTGCGGGAACGGGAAAAAGATCCAAACAGGCAGTGAATGTATTCTATTTCATCTTTATCGTAGTTTCCATTTCTGCCATTTTCATGTCCTGGTTTGCCAGTTGACTGATCCGTTTACATGCCTGACCAAGGACTGTGGTCAGGAGGAGGTACTATGGAAAGCCGTTACTACGATCCTGAAATAGAGACCGCATCACGTGATAAGCTCAGGAGATTACAGGAGAAAAAACTCAAAGCAATCGTGCAGCACGCATGGGATCGGAGCCCATTTTACCGGAAGAAGTTCGAGGAAGCAAATGTTACCCCTGATCAGATCAAATCACGTGACGATATATCGAGACTCCCCTTTACCACCAAAGAGGACCTGCGCAAGGACCAGCAGGAGTTTCCCCCCTGGGGCAGCATGCTCACCCTACCCATTGAGGAATGTCAACGAATCCACATGACTTCCGGCACCACGGGGCAAGCCCTCAGGGTAGTGGACACTGCAGAGGATTGGTCCAAGTTTTGCCATGCCCATGCCCGAATGCTCTATGCCTATGGCATTCGGAAGACCGATATGGTCATGCCGGCCTTTGGTTTTGGCCCCTTTATTGGTTTCTGGGCAACATACTACGCTGCCGAGGAGATTGGCTGCACCCTTCTTGCCACTGGCGGCTTCAAGACCCAACAGCGGGTCAATACCCTGGTGGCCTATCCGATCACAGCTATGGGCTGTACCCCGTCATATGCGATTTATATGGCTGAAGAAGCAAAAAAGATGGGGATAGATCTGAGAAAAGACGCTCAGATTCGCATCACTTGGCACACAGGAGAGCCGGGAGGGGGAATCCCCAGCGTCGTAAAGAAAATCGAGGAAGCTCTCGGCTGCAAAGCCTTCGATTTTATCGGTTCCACCGAGATTGGCCCCTGGGGTTTCAATTGTGAGTTTCAATCTGGACTGACGCACATAAACGACGACTGGGCCTTGGCGGAGGTTCTGGATTTTGATACCGATGAACCGGTCGGCCCCGGGCAAACCGGTGAGCTGGTGCTGACAAACCTGGAGCGACGGGCCAATCCCTTTTTGAGGTACCGAACACGGGACATCGTTACAGTGGCCGATCGCACCTGCCCGTGTGGACGGACCCTTTTTTGCCTGGAGGGGAGTGTGCTGGGCAGGTTAGACGATATGAAGAAGGTAAGGGGAATAATCGTATATCCCAGCAGGATCGAGGAAATTGTTAGAGAATTCAAAGAGATGGATGAATTTCAGATCGTATTTACAAGGGTCCATGATCTGGACGAGATCATCGTGAAGATCGATCCCGTGGCTGAATTGGCCCGTGGTTCATATCCGGGGTTTCAAAATAAGGTGGAAAAGGCCCTGCAGGTAGGTTTGGGTATTCGTGCATCCGTGGAGATCATGGAGCATGGGACACTCCCGAGGTGGGACCACAAGGCAAAGAGGATTGTGGATGAAAGGAAAGATGTACCTTTCTAGATAGAGCATGGGGGAAGGGAAAAAAGAAAGGTGAAAACGCGAACCATACCTACAACAAAAATCGTAGGTCCACAGGAACAATTTGATCAAAAAAACCATATGCACAGCCAGGCCGCAATAGGTGCACTGGGAGAGAAGGTTAAGGAACGCTGGAGCACTGAGTCCATCGACCCCTTTCGGCGTATATTCTATCCTGAGAACAGGGCCATGAATGTACCCTTGCGATCGTGGCGAAATGTGGCTGATGGGCCCCTTAACCCAAACAAGACAGACGTTGCAGACCCTGCAAACATGGCCTCAACAATTAAAGAGGTTGCCCGTTTCCTGGGGGCTGATCTGGTAGGCATATGTGAGCTGAACCAGGCCTATGTATACAGTCACACAGGGCTTCGGATCGATTTTGCCAAAGGGACAGGCGGCCAGGAGATCCACCTGCCCCACCGGTATGCCATCTCTGTTGCAGTAGAGATGAATTATAGACGGATGCGCTATGCCCCGTGCTGGATCGATAATGCTGAGGTCGGCCTCGGATATTTGAATGTAGGCAAGGTAGCGGTCGCTCTTGCTGCTTTTATCCGAGAGCTTGGATATCCTGCCAGGGCCCATTTCTTCATTAATGAGTGGGTCATGCATGTTCCCATTGCCGAGGCGGCTGGATTGGGGGAGTTGGCTCGAAATGGCATTCTCATCACAGCCCCCTTTGGACCCAGGCAACGACTTGCCACGGTGACGACCGATCTTCCCCTTGCTATCGACAGCCCCACTAACATTGGAGTAGTGGCCACCTGTGAGCTATGCAGGAAATGCGCTGAGAATTGCCCTTCACAGGCCATCCCCCATGGTGAAAAAATGGAGGTTCGGGGGGTATTGAAGTGGCAGCTTGATCAGGAAAAATGCATGCGATTCTGGGTCTCAAATCCCAACAAATGGAACGACTGTTCCCGCTGCATAGCTGTATGCCCATGGAACCGACCGAATGTATGGTATCATTGGGCCTCGGTCCAGGCGGTCAAGCGCTCCTTTTTGGCCAGAAAATTTCTTCTGTGGATAGATAACATCATCCGCGGAAGAAAACCGAGGCCTGTAGTAAAATGGCTAAATTATGTAGAAGGCGGACGTAACGCAAGGACTGAGCCGAAGGACAACTAACCGAGAGGATAAGAAGTGTTTATACAACAGCTCTTTAATGGCATCATGCTTGGTAGTACCTACGCCATGATTGCCATCGCCTTTACTTTGCTCCTGGGCGTCTTGAACATGTTCAACTTTGCCATTGGCGAGGTATTTATGCTCGGGGCCATCTTCGGGCTGACCTTTGTACATATGGGCCTCCCTCTTTCTG
>JAUUVE010000299.1 GCA_030589715.1 Desulfobacteraceae bacterium
GAATAAGAATCAGGACAACAAACAAGCCAAGAATCAGGACAAAAAGGACAAAAAGGGCCCTGGTCAGGTAAAGCCCCATCAGCTAGGCCAGAATTCCCCTGGGTCCCCTGCTCCCCGGCGACGCAAACCCGGGCAGATGAGCAAGGAAGAGGCGAAAAACCTGCTGGATTCCCTCAAGGGAGATGAGAAAGCAATGCCCATCTTCGCCAAAAATAGGGGCCAAGGGAGAAAACAGGACGAAAAGAAAAGGAGGGACTGGTGATGGATCACAGTAGGATCAAAACCAGGACATTCAAGGGGATTATGATATCTGGCGTAGCGCTCCTCTGCGCAGTTGGAGTTCTGGCCTTTTTCGGTGGGGGCGCCCAGGGGAAAAGCGGTTCAGGCAGTATATCCGTCGCATTGGAACCGCGGCAGATTCCCCTGGGGGGCTCAGCCATGCTGTCAGTGTCTCTCTCAGGGGCACAGGCGGGCCAACCAAATCTGCCGCGAGTCGATGGGCTCAGATTCATTCCGGCCGGGCAGAGCAGTGAATATCAGTCTGTCAACGGGAGGGTATCCTCGTCTGTTTCCTATCTGTACCAGGTACGGGCCGATCATTCAGGGAACTTTATGATCCCCCCGGTTGAGGCAATGATAAACGGAGAGATCAGAAGGACACAACCGCTCTCCCTTCGTGTACTAAAGACACATGGGGCGACGGGGGCAACCTCAAGACCCCTGCCGCCACCGCATGCCGGGCTTTCAGGAAAATCCGCCCCCTTGAGCGAGGAGGAAGCTGATCAGGTTGTATTCCTCCGGGTCATGCCGGCAAAGGGCCGTTCATATGTAGGGGAAATGGTGCCTGTTGAGATCAGGGCCTATTTTCGAGATGGGCTTCAGGCGACCTTAAATACATTGCCCCTCATCAACGGTGATGCCTTCGCCTGGCAGTCATTGACCAAAGAACCCCAGCAGACCAGAGAGGTCATTGGCGGACACGTTTTCCATGTATTGACGTGGTATACCGCCATGTCGGGTGTCAAAGAAGGAGAGTATCCCCTGAATGTCCAATTGGATGCCACCATTCTCGTCCCCGGTACTTCGCGACGCATACATTCCCCATTTGGCAGGGGTTTATTCCATGATGACTTTTTTGACAGTTTCTTCAGCCATGCACAGAAAAAAGGGATCAGGATAGTAAGCCTTCCCCGAAAGATGCGGGTCTTCCCCCTGCCTAAACCGGGGAGGCCCGAGAATTTCAGCGGGGCCGTGGGCCGGTTCAAACTGTGGGCCACTGCCAACCCAAAAGATGCCATGGTAGGGGACCCCATCACATTGAAGATGACAGTAAAGGGATCGGGTAATTTTGACCGGGTGTCATCCCCGGTCCTCAGCTCTGACAAGGGATGGAAGACTTACACCCCGAGTGACGTATTCAAGCCGTCCGACAGCTCCGGCTACGAGGGGAAAAAAATATTTGAGCAGGCCATAATCCCCCTTGATGCCTCAATCTACAAGATCCCCCCGGTGGTCTTCTGTTATTTTGATACCAAGGCCCGGAAATATGTCAGTTTACGCACGAAACCCATGCCAATAAAGATCGCCCGTGCATCACTAGAGACTCAAAGGGGTTCTTCCCAATCGAGCGATGCACCCGTGAAGGCATCCGCCACCGAACCGGTGGACACTTCGCCAGGGAGTACTCACTCCGGCGGTCTGGCACCGATCCACATCACCCTGGGCCCTGTGGTGGGCAGCTTGCGTCCCATGCTCGAAAACCCGTGGTTTGTGGGGGCACAGGGAATACCCCTGGGAGCCCTCTTTACAGGTCTCTTCCTCAGTCGCCGGCGCCGAAGGATGAGCCACGACCCTGAATTGGCGAGAAGGAAACAGGCAAGACAAATGATCACCAGCTCGATCAGGGAAATGGACCGGGCCATTGCCGGGCACGATGTGGAGGGGTTCTTTCGGGCATCCCGGTGTGCGTCACAGGAACGTCTGGGAGAGATATGGGCCGTGCCGCCTGATGGCATTACCCTCGCTGAAGTAAAGGAACGCCTGCCTGAAAACGCCGCCGGCATCAGGCAGGTCTTTGCGACAGCCGATGCAGTCGCCTACTCAGGCCAGTCCTTTACCCAGGAGGAATTGAGACGATGCAAGGAGTTGGTAATCAAAGAATTGAAGAACCTGGAGGGAAAGTGATGAAGGCAATCAGCTTAGCCATAGACCGTAAGATGTTGATACATATCCTTTTTTCAGGGACCTTGGCACTCTTCATATGCCTGTTTCCCCCGAAAGTGGGCGCATCGGATGCCCGAGAGCTATTTTCGCAGGGCAACCGGGCCTACGCCGAGGGTAAGTATGATGAAGCTCTCACTTATTACAAGGCCGTGATGGAAAAGGATGGGCTTTCAGCGTCCCTTCTCTACAACATGGCCAATGCGTATTACCAGAAAAAGGAGGTGGGGTGGGCAATCTTGAACTATGAACGGGCCCTCTACCTTGACCCTGGTAATCCTGATATTCAGGCCAACCTGCGCCTGGCAAAAAAGGAATTCGGATTGAGTCCTGAACCGCCCACGCTGTGGAAGCAACCTTTCAACATCTTGAACCTTGACCAGTGGGTCTGGCTGGGAAGCATTGCCTTAGGAGCATTCTGCTTTCTCTTCTTTTTTGGGGGTATAGCACCGAAAATCCTACCTCGCAAACTGTTAAGGAGGATTGCTGGTGTATTACTTGTCTTCATTGTGGTGAGTTGTGCGGGCGTGACGCTCCAGTATATGGATATGAACCGCGGAGTGATAACCGGGGACAATCCTCGCCTCCTCGTCTCACCCTTTGATTCGGCATCGAGCTCCGCCCAATTAAGAGATGGAGAGATTGTCCGAATAGCCAAGGCCTACAAGAATTTTGTCCTTGTCAAAGGTCCAGGAGGTAACTCGGGATGGATAGCAAAGGGGGCAATAGAACCTGTCATCCCTTCGCATGATTGGAGCAAGAGTGCTACCTGAGAGCAATAATAGCCTTGGGGTACACTTAAAACATACCCTTGGTTTCCGAGCCTAGGGCTTGGAGTTTATTTATCTACACCATTTCAGAAAGGAGAATAGATATGAAGTTAAACAGAATGTTCAAGATTTTTTCTACGACAAAGGTCGCAATGATTATAGTATTTTTGCTGGTTGGGTTCTTGGCCGTTTCAGGTTCCTACTCGGTTCCCAGCACACAGGCCACTGCAAGAGATATTCAGCGCGTCCCTGAAAGTTTCAGCGACCTCGCTGAAATGTTCAGTCCAGCTGTGGTCAATATAAGGGCAGAAAAGTCCCACAGTGTGAAAGGGCACACTAAACGTCAGTTCAAGAACCAACCCCCCTTTGGGAAGGGTAATCCTTATCACGACTTCTTTGAGAAGTTTTTTGGTGATCAAGCGCCAAAGGAGTTCAGGCAGCGAGGTCTCGGATCAGGATTTATTATTGACGAAAGCGGGTATATTGTAACAAACAATCATGTTGTTGCAGGAGCTGACAAGATCAAGGTTATCTTGAAAGACAAAAGGGAGTTTGATGCAAAGATCGTAGGGCTCGATCAAAACACCGATCTGGCACTCATAAAGATAACGCCGGACAACCATCTTCCCACTATTGAATTGGGAGATTCGGATGCCCTCAAGGTGGGTGAATGGGTCGTGGCAATAGGAAATCCCTTTGGTCTGGAACATACTGTCACGGCAGGCATAATCAGTGCCAAGGGACGTGTGATCGGTTCAGGCCCTTATGACGATTTCCTTCAGACCGACGC
>JAUUVE010000221.1 GCA_030589715.1 Desulfobacteraceae bacterium
CTATAGTGCAGAATTATACAGGTTTCTTGATGGTAAGGATAGGAAAAATAAAAAAAGAAGAGCGATATTTATTAGCTTGGCCAAGTACTATGGCTACTCAAAGGAGAAAGGCAAGGGGAAGATTTATATAAAAAGAGAGGGTGTGGTAATCCGGATGCGGAACAGAGAAGCGCTCATCAGGGTCCCAAACGTTCTGAACAAGTTAAAAAACCAGGACTGGCAAAATTTTGAAGTAGAGTGGAAAGGAACCCCGGGAACTCGAAATTTTATTTACCAGACTGTTGAAACCGATCAAAGCGACAAGGTTAAAATAAGAGACGTCGCTCCGGGTGCCAAGACCGACCCCGGTGGCGCCATTCGTCCAAAAATGAGGATGAGGCGGGAGTTTGAATAATCTCTGCCTTTGCTGACCCCCCCAACTCCCTCCTAAATAGCTATAAAATTGCCGGCCTATGTCCGGGCCATCCAGAATCCAATATCCAGACGCACGTTACCATTTCTTTGGAAAGTTCGTGCTCGAACCTTCCAGTTTTTGTTTGAGTAAGCAGTGCGGGAGGTCACATTTGTCCTCCGACCGGGTAGCTTTCAGTTCTATGCCGCAATGAGAGTGCAATTCTAAAGGAGCGACAAGATCTTGGGGCATAAGAGACTTCTTATTCTCTGAATATCTCTCGGGCAGTTACAAGCCTCATGATCTGGTTGGTGCCTGTATAGATCTGGATGAGTTTCGCGTCCCGCATCATTCTTTCCACGGGATAGTCCTTCATATAGCCATATCCTCCCATCACCTGGACGGCATCGGTGGTGACTTTCATTGCCGTGTCGGATGCCACAAATTTTGCCATTGTGCAGAATCTGGGGACTAGGGGCCAATTCTGCCTGTCAATGTGTCTGGCTGCTTGATATGTCAAGAGACGAGCGGCCTCTGTGTTCGCTACCATATCGGCAATCATAAACTGAATAGCCTGAAGCTTAGAGATAGGTTGACCGAATTGTATCCTCTGTTTGGAATAGTTGACTGCCTCGTTGATTGCCCCCTGGGCCAACCCAACTGCCTGGGAGGCAGCAAACAGGCGACTCGTGCATAGCGCGGCCATCAGATTTTCCATTCCTTTGCCTTCTTCACTGATCCTGTTCTCCTCAGGCACTACCAGGTCCTCAAAGAATAGTTCCGAGTTGATGGAGCCCCTCATCCCCATCTTGTTCTCATTCTTACCGTAGACCAGGCCTTTTGAACCCTTCTCTACCACAAAGGCTGTGATCCCCTTGGACCGCTTATCCGGGTCCGTGTAAGCGTATACACTCAGAACGTCAGCCACAGACCCGTTGGTTATAAAGCATTTCTGACCATTTATGACATAAACATTCCCCTTGCGAACTGCTCGTGTTCTCATGGAAAGGATATCCGAGCCTGCCGCCGGTTCTGTGGCTGCAATGCCTGAGAGTGCTCCTTTAGACAGTCGGGGGAGGTATCTATTTTTCAGTTCCTCACTCCCCCCTAAAAGTATGGGTAACATCCCATCGGCCTGGGCAATCAGGATCAATGCCGAAGAGGCACAGACCTTTGAAATCTCCTCCAAGATCATGGAGAAAATTAAATACTCAAGACCGATACCACCATATTTCTGAGGAAGAAGGGGTGTCAGGATACCGTTTTCGGCGAATATCTTGACGGTATCCCATGGGAACTCCCCCTTTTCATCTATCTCGGAGGCCCTAGGTTTGATCTTTTCTTGGGCAATACTTTTCACTGTAGTAAGGATCATTCTTTGTTCTTCGCTTAGCTCTATCATCCGTACTGACCTCCCTTATCCTCTTGGCAAACCAGAACTTTACCCCGATGTTGCATTAAAAGCCACCCGTTTCGACAAAAAAACACTATACAAAGGGGGAAATCAACAAGTGATGCAAACTTGCAAAACCATCACTCAAATACTCCACTGCCCCGGCGCTCCGATCGACCATTTTGACATTGTGCCATAGGATGGTCTATATTTCTATATACAGACCTCGTAATTTATGTAAGTTCTCAATAAGTTCGGGCACCGTGGGGTTCAGCTGTTTCTCTCCGGCGCTCTCTAAACCAGTAGTCGTGGTGTGGCTTCAAGAAACACCCGAACCCCACTCCAGAAATCCTATTATTTCTCCCGGACTTATTGAGAAGTTACTAATTTATTACCAAAGAATACCTGTAACCCTTTAAAATAACACGGATTTACATGAAAATTGGACATCAGGTCGGTCTGGGTTATAAGGTTCCGGGTTCCCGGTTCAAGCCCGCCCTGGTGCAACACGATTGAAATATTTAAAAACCCATGCCGGATTCGTAAACTTGAGTTTCTATAATTGGGCAGTGCAAAGTCAGGTCTGGGCCAGGGGTTAAGCGCTTCGCGCTTTTTGTCCAAAATATTACACCATAATACGCTATAACTTACGAAGTCTGTGGTAGCCTCCTTTATCTTGTTTTTTGCTCGCGAAAGGCACGTTTTGGAATCTATTTCAACACATGCAATTTCATCATGTTTGTCTTTCCCCTCGCCCCAAGGGGCGTACCACTCAGTATAGCGATCTTGTCTCCCTTCCTGGCAAGCCTCTCCTCCAGAAGAAGGCCTTCCACCGTTTCGATCATTGTATCTGTGTCAGTCAAATGTGGTAGGACCCTTGCGTTCACTCCCCAGTGGAGGGCCAGACGTCGTTGAACTTCCTCATCAGGGGTACAGGCTATGATTGGAACCGAGGGCCTGTATTTGGAAATGAGGGCCGCGGTAAACCCCGACTGAGAAAAGGCCACGATAGCCTTTAGCCCAAGGTTATCCGCTGCCAGGCAAGCGGCCTCGGAGATGGCATCCGAAAAATTGGAGACCTTATGGCCATAAGAGGATTTGGAAGGAAAACTTGTTTCCGTCTCCCGGGCTATCTTCTTCATCATCCGCACCGATTTTACCGGGTATTGCCCTATGGAGGTCTCGGCGGATAACATGACAGCGTCTGTCCCGTCCAGGATGGCGTTTGCCACGTCAGATGTCTCGGCTCGAGTTGGGCGTGGATGATCTGTCATGGACTCTAGCATCTGGGTGGCGGTGATAACCAGTTTCCTCTTTTCGTTTGCCATTCGGATCATCCTCTTTTGTGCCACCGGCACCTTCTCCGGGGAGAGCTCAACCCCCAAATCCCCCCGTGCCACCATTATTTCCTCACAGGCATCCAGGATCCCCTCAAGTTCATCCAGGGCCTGTGGCTTCTCGATCTTGGCAATGACCGGGATGTCAACTTTTTTCTTCTTGAGGAATCGTTTTAATGCCGTCACATCTTTAGGGCTGCGAACAAAGGAAATGGCCACATAATCCACCCCCGCCTCAATGCCAACCTTCAAGTCCTCTTTGTCCTTCTTGGTCAATGAGGGGATGCTGGTCCTAACCCCGGGCAGATTGATCCCCTTATGCTCACCCAGGACACCACCGGTGACCACCTTACAGTAAAGCTGTGCCTTGTCCTTGGACAAGACCTTCAACTCGATGAGGCCATCATCTATCAAAATGGCATCGCCCTTTTTGAGATCTCTCACAATCCCCCGGTAGGTTGTGGAGATAAGCCCTTGCCTCCCCTTTACCCTGCGTGTTGTTATGGTCCACTCTTGATTCTTCTTAAGTTCTACTCTTCCCTCTTTAAATTCCCCGGTTCGTATCTTGGGTCCCTGGAGATCTTGAAGGATGGCCACTGGTTTGTCTAACTCCGTTGAGAGTGTCCGGACGGAACGGATCACCCTTTTGTGGCCCTCATGCGAGCCATGGGAAAAATTTAGACGGGCCACATCCATACCGACCCTGATGAGTTGCCTCAAGGTCTTTTTGGAACTGCTCGCTGGGCCGATGGTACATACAATCTTTGTGTTTTCAAATTGCATAAAGGCCTCCTTATTTTAATCGCCCAAACCCCGCACACTACCCCTTCCGTAGTAAAGGGAGTAGAGACTCCTGTCATTCATGCCCAAAAGATAGAGAAGCATCAGGAGTTGGTTCTTGCATGAAGTTCGAAGGATCCCCCGTAGTAAATACCTTTGGGGAGAGGAAAACAAGGGCTGAGGGATAATCATGATTTTTCCCAGTTTCTTGCAAGCCCTTATAAAATCCACATCTTCAAATAAAAACTGCTTCCTCAAACCTCCCACCTTTTCAAAAATCTCTCTCCGGCAAAAAAGCCCTTGATCACCGTACGGTAGTCTTAGGTATCGGGTACGGAAGTTGGCCAACTTGGCCACCAGTTGTAGAGAAAGCCGTGAGGCCCCATAATCGAGCTCAAAGCAACCCAAGACCGCGTCAGTGGTATGTGACAGCTTCCTGATATGATACCCAAAGTTGGGAGGTGGCACAGTATCAGCATGGAGGAACCAAAAGAGATTGCCCTCTCCCAATCCGGCGCCATGACTGAGTTGAATTCCCCGTCCCCTGGGAGCTGACACAAGACGTGTATTGTGGGTGATATCTTCTATCCTCCTCTCAGGAAATCCGTCCCCCTTGACGATAATGACCTCATCACCTGGCCATAGTTGTGCCTCAAGGGAATCGATTAAAGGGGCTAGCTGGGCCACCCTCCCTATGAAGGGTATTATTATTGATATCTGATCGCTAAAGAAGGGTTGATCCTTTATGTGGATCAGGTCTTCAGCCTGATCGATGTCCCTCCTCTCTGAGAGGGTCCTGACCCTAAGGCCGGCATCATCAACGCATCTTAGGGTCCTTTCAAATATTGAGGAATGGGACCAGGAATC
>JAUUVE010000268.1 GCA_030589715.1 Desulfobacteraceae bacterium
AAGTATATGAAGCCGGCAGGTTTAGCCCCCGATGCAATGATCAGCTCCCTTAAAAAGATCGAGCAGGGGAGTTGGTTTGGTACTGATAAGATCCCTTCCTATCTCTTGACCCATCCCACCGGCCCCGAAAGAATGTCCAACCTCGATGCCATGCTGCGCAGTTATACCCCGGGACCTTTGAAGAAGGAAGTGGCACGACTTAGGAGGCTCTTCCCCATCTTCAAGACAGTGGTAAGTGCCAGGTGCCTGGCTCCTCGTGACGCAGAAAGGGTTTTTAGTAGACAACTGGAAAAGGCCCCTAATTCCTTCTTGCCCCATTTTGGTCTCGGAATCGTTTACATGAGGGAGTCGGAATATCCAAAGGCAATCCATGAGCTAAAGAAGTCACTGGTAATAAGACCCGATTTTGTCCCAATATTGAGGACCCTTGGAGAGGGTTACCAGATGAACGGGCAAGACAAAGAGGCCCTAACGGTCCTTCAAAAGGCCTTGAAACTTGATGAGGAGGACAAGGCCACCCAGTATCTACTTGGGCTCTCTTATGAGAACATGGGTCAGTACAAGAAGGCCATCCGCCTATTTGAGAGATTGGCCTCATTTAGGCCTGTGAAAGACAAGGTCTATTATCACTTAGGCATTTCATACGGGAGGCAAAAGAGGTTGGCATTTGCCCACTATTATTTCGGCCTCTACTTCGTGAGATTGGGGCAGGTCCAGAAGGCAAGATTTCATTTCCAAAAGGCAAGGGGGTTATCCGGTAATAACCCCGCCCTCAGGAGAAAAATTCAAAAAGAGATTAAGATGCTTGGGAAGGTATAAGGAACTCGATTACCTTCATGTCCGGCGGAGGGAAGGAAAACCTCTTAAGATCCTTCGGATCAACCCATCTGATCTCTTGGGATTGCAATGCCCTCGGCTCACCCTCCAGACTGGTACAGTTAAAGACATGAAGTGAGATTACCTTGGTCTGATACTCATGATGGACCGTCAAGAGGACCTCCTCTGCCCTAACCCTAAGGCCCAGCTCCTCCTCCATCTCCCTCTCCATACAATCCTCCAGTCCCTCATCATCTTCCTTCTTACCCCCTGGGAACTCCCACAACCCTTCAAGGTGGCTCCCCTTGGGCCGTTTCGTGATCAGGACCCTTCCCTTGTCCCAGACCAGCCCTGCCGTAACATCAAAATGGGGCTTCCTATTCTGTGCTCTCATTCCGAACCCCCTTGAACCTCAACCTCAAATATGCCTCCGAGGCCTCTTCGTGGTCCGGCGATAGCTCAAGGATTTTCTTATATACCTTCAAGGCTGCTTCACGCTGGTTACGTTTGTCTTGGAGCCTTGCCAGATTAAGCAACAGATCAATATCCTTTGGCCTAAGTTTGTGTATCTTCTCAAGCTGTCTGGCCGCCAGGTCCTCCTTCCCTGTCTTCAGGTACGCTACACTTAGGTACTCTCTAACGGCCACCTGCCTGGGATTGGCTTGAACCCCCTTTTCCATAATCGGTATCATCTTTTCATAATCGCCTTGATCCTTCAGATACTCAAAGATATAATCATAGAGGTCAAGCTCCTTTGGCTTCAGTTCAACAAGGACCTGTGCCTCTCTGAAGGCCATCTTGGAATTGCTTTGCCTCATGTAGATATCAAACAGGATCTCCCTGACCGCTACGTCCTTTGGGTGTAGTTTGATATACTTTAGCAGGTAGGACAAAGATCTATTTAAGTTCCCGTCTTCATATTCAAGTATACCCATGTTGTATACGACCGTTTCGTTCTTTGGGTCCAAAGAAAGTATCCTCTTGTAGACTCCTCTTAGCTTTCCCTTATTACCTAGCTTTTCAAAGACCTTGGCCATCAACACAAGGGCCTTAAGGGAACCTGGTCTCTCCTCTAAGACCTCAGACAGGTATCTTTCCGCCTCCCCTGGCCTCCCTTTGGCCATCAGGCTCCTGGCCAGCTTCATACGGCCTTCCAAATCTCCTGACCTGAGTGCCACCGCCTTTCTAAGATATTCCTCCGCCCTTTCCTTCTGACCTCTCTTTTCATAGAGATAAGAGAGATTGTAATAGATATTCACATCTCCCTTTTCCATTCCTGCGGCAGCCAAATAATTGGAAATGGCCCTTTTCAGCTTACCTGTCTTTGTATAGAGGTATCCAAGACGTTGATGAACCGGCAGCCTATCCTTCTTATGCATTCGCTTAATCAAGGCCTCATATTCCTGTTCAGCCTCCCCTAATTTCCCCTCCTTCTCCAGGAGCTCTGCAAGCTGGAGCCTTGCCTCCAGGTCCCCCGGTTCGACCTTGACAAGCCTCCTTAGGACCGAGATTACGCCATCCTTTGCCTTCATGGCGGTGTAGATCCCCAGGAGTTCGGTAAGCGTCTTTTTATCTGGTCTTTTCCGGGCCGTCTTCTCAAGCATCTCTATGACCTTGTCCAGGCGACCGAGAGATTTGTATTCATCAAGGAGCCTGCTTTCCAACTCGCTATTCTTGGGAAACATATCAACTGCGCGCCTAAGGACGGCTATCCTCTGCTCCTTGTTGATGGTCCTGTTGGCCTTGTCCAGCCAGTCCTCCGGACGGGGCCCCACCTCCCAGATCATATACCCCAGATCCTGGTTACGATATTTTATCTGAATCCGAAATCTATAGTGGTCAAAGATGTTTTGGTTAGGCAGTAGTGCCGAAACGGCCATTTCTTTATATCTGAGGGCGTTCACATCCAAATGGTCCGCCACTAACCGGAAACCGAGACGAAAAAGGATACCTGTTGAGATCTTGAAAATCTTGAGCTTACGAACATCCAGGTCAAGGAAGATACTTGCGGATATCTTGAGGATCTTGACCCTATCCTTGGGATGAAGAGCGAGGGTCTCTCCTGAGAAGACCTCTTGGGACTTGCCATTTACAGAAATGAGGAGGTAGTTAAACCGGGGAGAGGGGGGGGCATTAATACCGGAAAAGAGATACCAGCCAACCGCCAGAACAATGACCACCAGGAGGATTGTCACCCACAAGGCCGGCCTTCGGTATGCTGGTTTTTTCCTTCGCCTTGTCAGCAATCGGCAGCACCCGGATGATTAACGATTGACGATTCGAGGATCAAGAAGTTTCTATTGGATTACACCCTTGGTTTGGCAAATTGTTTGTTGAGAAATGCCTTACCCGTGCTCTTTTCACGAGACTTCCCCTCCCAGATTAGGAGGATCGGGCTTGCCACAAAGATGGAGGAATAAGTCCCGACGATGACGCCGATCATTATTGCAAAGGCGAAATCATGGATTACTCCACCGCCCAGGACAAAAAGGGCCACGATAACGACCAAGGTGGTTGTGGAAGTTAGGATAGTACGACTGAGGGTCTCATTGATGCTGGTATTCATGGTCTCTTCAAATGGGCGTCGCCTAAAACGCCTCAGGTTCTCTCGAATCCTGTCAAAGACGATGATGGTATCGTTCAATGAATACCCAACTATGGTAAGGAAGGCTGCAATGATGGATAGAGATATCTCCCTTTCTGTCAATGCAAAGACCCCGACCGTGATGGTAACATCGTGAATCAGCGCAATAATTGCACCAAGTGCATACTTCAATTTCAACAGAAAGCATAGGCCGAGGGTCACAAGCAAGGCTATTATTATAAGCCAGGTGACACTTATGCCAAGGATGGAGGCTATATAGACCACCATGGCCAATGACAAGGCCATTACAATACTCATTAACCACTTTAGCTCGAACCGGCCAGAGATATAAATAGCGATAAAGAGGATGGCATAAAAGATGGCAAACAGGGCCTTCTCTCTTAGGTCCTTTCCCACCTTAGGCCCGACCATCTCCACCCTTCTCATTTCCACACCTTTTCCAAATTCAAGGACCAGGGCCTTCTCAATCTTGTCGCTCAGGCCGGCAAGCTGCACATCCGTCTCTCTGATCCGGATCAGGTATTCATACTGCCCTTCCTCCCCGAATTCCTGGACAATGCTCTCATGAAGCTGAACCGGCGTCAGGGCCCTCTTGATCTCAGATGGGCTCCGTTTTTGTGATAGTTTGACCTGCACCAAGACGCCCCCAGAAAAATCAACAACGTAATTGGGACCTCCCCTCCATATCAGTAGAAAAATAGTTCCGATGACCAAGAGGGCGGAAAAGTAAAATGCTATTTTTCGTTTACCAACAAAATCAATATCGATTCCAGGCTTGATAA
>JAUUVE010000128.1 GCA_030589715.1 Desulfobacteraceae bacterium
CCGGACATGCAGACCGCGGGGGGCACCTTTGCAGGATGGCATGGTGTGGATGAATTCGGACGGGCATGGAAAAGAGGGTCCTGCATTGGTGGCGTTATCAGGACCCAAGAAGACATCAAGAAGTATATTCCCGACCTGAAACTGGAGAAAAGGACCAACCCGGGCAGGACCAGACATATTATGGAGAAGCACCCTGACAAGGCATTCGCTCTAACAACACACACGGGTCCATTCGGATTGACCATGGAGAGTATCGGGTTTGAAGAATTTATGTACATGTACATGGATGATCGGCCATTCATCGAAAGATTATTATGGGAGCGAACCAAATGGTTTGGTGAAATCGCTGCCTACGGTGCTGAATTGGGGGCCGATTTTATACTCATGGGAGATGACGTCGCCTTTAAGGGCAACACGTTCATCTCCCCCGTGGATTTCGAAGAATTGATGGTTCCCTGCTATCGACACATTGTTACCAGGGCGGACATTCCTCTAATCTGGCACTCGGACGGATATATAACCCCGCTTCTGGATGTGGCGATTAAGGCCGGGATAGCCGGGGTTCATTCCCTCGAACCCACCGCAGGTGTTGATCTGGGCCAAGTAAAGAAGGATTACGGCAGTCAGTTGATCCTGGTTGGGAATGTCGATTGCGGAGAAGCCCTTTGCCAGGGTGACCTTGAAAAGGTGCGGCAAGATGTGAAGCGCTGTATGTCTCAGGCCAAAGAAGGCGGGCGATATATTTTATCGGATAGCAACTCAATCCATGCAGGCTGCCATCCAGAGGCCGTAAAAGAGATGTTTCAATATGCCAGGGAGATTGGCATGTATTGAATAGAAAATGTGAGAACGTACCTCCGACTCACTATACGAACCGATTAATACCACAGATGAGACGATAACAAGTTTCTACGGTTGGCACAGGGACACCCTGCTCACCCGCTTTCGTGACGACATAGCCAAGGGTTTCCTCAACCTCCAAACGTCGTCCACGCTCCAAGTCCTGGAGAGTGGACAACCGGTGAGTCGGCGCACGAGATTCCATCACTGCTCCGGATTCCAGCAACTTCTCGATCGCTTTTCGCTCCGAAACGGAGGCAATCGTCTTCACAGCGAGAGGTGGTCTGTCTTCAAGAGGGATGTTAAACTTGTCGGCTAACGCAGCAGTTTCTCTCATCATGCGCGCGCCTATAATAGCGGTGTCGGAGTCTGACAAGAACTTATATGTCTCAAGGCGGGTGAGAACTGCTAAAGCCATAAGGCCCGCCCATCCTACGAATTTAGACCATTCGATGGTCTGAATCCGGAGCGTGGTTTCGGCATGAATCCCTGATCTATCAAGTGCCTCGACGAGATTTCTCACGCGTTCTGATGTTCCCTCCGGTAATTCACCTACATAGAAGCATTGGTTCAGCGTGAAACGGACTGGCCCTTCTGGCATCATCTCTGCACTGAACATGGCTGCTGCCCCTAACGTCTTTTCCTTTCCAAACACTTTGGCCAATTGTTCATTCTTTACAACCCCATTTTGAACAGACAGGACGCTCGAAACTCCGAGATGGCTGACACTGGCCAAGGCCGACTCCATGTCGTATGTCTTCACCGTGACAATCAGGACATCGGCCTCAGAGATGCTCTTTGGGTCGGTTACGACCGTGCATGGGGTGGTGAAGTCAACCAAACCGGTTATAGTGATGCCGTGTTCCTTCAAGTATTTTGCTCGCTCCCCGCGGGCAGCCAATTTCACATCTTCACCGGCCCGTTTCAAGTGCCCGGCAAGTACGGACCCCAGTGCTCCTGCGCCCAAAATGACAATTTTCATGCGAATCTCCCTCCCGACATGTTGTCGACGGTGTTATTATATCCTATGGCAATCTAACTTATGGGCTCTTATCCATTCCCCTGCATGGTGAGTTAGCAGCAGGGGTGGTTGAACAGTAACTGAACGTATCCTTGAGGCTCGTCCGGAAGAACTCTTTGAGGTCAAGCCGGCCTCGGGGGACATCCCCGGTAAGGCACGGATTATGGAGAGCATCACCTGCGATAATTGCGGCGAGGCAACCATGGAATCTCGAACCCGGAGATTGCTCGGTCAAACCCTTTGCATCCCCTGCTTTGAGACCCTGGAACGGAGAGGTTAGGAGGCCATCAGATGCCTCATGAGTCATCTGGATTCTGGCGGTCCAGGTCTTTACCTATCTTATCCAAGGTTATCAGGAAAACGTAAGGCTTTCCGGAAAGGGGATTCTTCTTCACAAGAACGACTGTCTTGTATACCTCTTCAATTGTCCGGTATGTAAGCACCTCCTCAGGTGTCCCTAATTTATGGATGGAGCCGTTATTGAGGAGAAGTAATCTGCTGCAGTATTCACTCGCAAGATTTAGGTCATGAAGGACCATAAGGACCGTAAGCCCCAGTTCCCGGTTCAGCCTCCCTATAAGCTCCATGATCTGCGCCTGATGGGTAATGTCCAGATGTGAAGTTGGCTCGTCAAGCAGCAGAAGAATCGGCTCTTGGGCCAAGGCACGGGCTATGGAGGCAAGCTGCCTTTCCCCACCACTCAGTTCGGTCATTAATGACTCTTTGAGTCTAAAGGTGTCTGTCAGCCTCATATATTTCTCTACTATGGTCTCATCCTTGCTTGTCTCAAAAAACTGATATTTCCGATAATAGGGGAGCCTACCCAAAAGAATATATTCCTCAACAGTGGTCAAGACCGGATCTAGGAGCTGTGAGCTCACAGCAACCATCTGTGAAATCTCTTTCAAAGGGATCTTCCAGACATTCTTGCCATCAATAAGAATCTCTCCCTTATGTGGCTTCAAAATCCGCGTGATCGCTCGGAGAAGTGTTGTCTTTCCAGATCCATTTGGTCCTATGATGCCTATCAACTCCCCCTGACGTACAGTACAGCCAATATCATGAAGAACGATATTCTCATCATAGCCGGCAGAGAGGTTTTTTATCTTGAGGAGTTCCTCTTTCATAGCAAGACCTGTCTTTTTGCCAGGGCGTAAATAAAGACAATACCGCCGGTTATTCCTGTGATGACTCCAACCGGCAGCTCCAGCGGAGCGATTACCGTGCGTGCAAGGGTATCGCAGAGGATCAAAAAACATGAACCTGCCAAGAAAGAGCTTATGAGGAGGATTCGATGGTCTGTGCCGGTAATCATCCTCATAAAATGGGGAACTACAAGCCCCACAAATCCTATGATACCTGCCACCGACACACTAAACCCTGTAAGGATTGAGGCAATGAGGAACAGGGTCCGTTTCGTCCTTGGGACGTTGACTCCCAAATGGATCGCCTCTTCCTCACCAAGGGCGAGAGCATTTAGATCAAGGCAGAAGAAATATGAGAGGATCAATCCAGCGAGGGCACCCCAAAGGGCGGTCTTTATCATGAACATATTCGGTTCATCGAGAGATCCCATGATCCAAAAGATAATGCTGTGGAGATCCTCAGTGCGTGACACCGCCATGGAGAGCATAACAAGTGATGATGAAATAAAGCTAATCATTACGCCTGTAAGTAACATCCCATGAATCCTCAAGATCCCTTTTTTCATGCTCAAGGTGTAGACAAGTATTATTACAAGTATTGCACCCACAAAGCCTGAAAGAGGATAGGCAAGGACACCGATTAAGGCGTACCACTTAAATATGATGTTGATGCACACCCCCAGGGAAGCACCGCCCGATATGCCCAGCGTATACGGTTCAACAAGCGGATTCCGAAACATGCCCTGGAGTATGGTTCCGGCAAGGCTCAAGGCCCCCCCAATGGCAAAACCGAGTATTATCCGTGGCAACCTTATATCAAACAGGATACTGTATTCCGCTGTGCCCCTCCCCTCTGAAATTATATTGATCATCCTTTTGAGGGGTATGCCCGCAGAACCAACACACAATGAAAGCACAGATACAAATACCAATAAGGCTGAAAGTATCAGAAGAACGGTCAACCACCTGGTTATCTTTTTTTCTATCATCTTACTTCGTAGACAGAATCCCGGGATGGACTATCTCGACTATCTCTTTCAAGGCCTCCACAAAGGTAACAGGTGTGGGGCTGCAAACCTTGTCGGGGTCAACGATATGAATGCTGTTGTTTCTAACAGCAGCGATTGACCGATACTTCATCCAGGCTTCCCTTTCCTTTTCTCCGGCCATACCCATTGTGGTAATAATTATCACATCCGGATTCCATGCCAGCACCTTTTCCCTGCTGTATACTCCTGACTTCTCGTCAAGTGCAATATTTGCTCCCCCACAAAATTCAATATAGTCATTTAGGAATGAATCCTTTGTTACTGTGAAGAGGGGCTTAATACCGAGCTGTATAAACATCTTTTTTTTGGGCAATCTCTTTGTCTTTTCGCTTATTTCACCTACCTGCCTTTTTGTATTATAAATAATCCTCTCTGCCTTATTCCTCTCCCCTATGATCTCAGCCAGTCTTAGAAACTGTTGGCAGATCTCTGAAAAGCTCTTGGGATAATTAAAGCGCACAACCGGAATCCCTAGATTCTCCAACTTCCTGAGCTGCCTGGGTCTCGAAAGTGAGCTTACAAGCACAAGGTCTGGCTTGAGGCTTATGATCTTTTCTATGTTGGCCTGGATAACTGTGCCTATCTTCTCTTTCTGTTTTGCCTCGGGGGGCACGACACAATAGATGGTATCTGCAATGAGCCTATCTTCTGCCCCCAGCAGATAGATCTTCTCCGTAATTGTCGGAGCAAGGGAAACGATCCTCTTAGGATAACTTTGAGCCCCCACGCCACCATTGAGCATAAGGACACTAAGAAGTCCGACCAAGAAGAATAAAGCGGGGACACATGCTCCTCTACGATAGACAACCAAGACCTTTTTCATCGAATACCCTGATTCTAAAGGATAAACTCCTTCCGCGCCCCTTCAGGCCGCCAGGACCAATGCGCCCATGGTGCCGAACAGGGCAATCCAGGCCGAGCGATTTACAAGACCTGTCATTTTCCGGATGTGTACCGGTCCGGGCACCACATCCCCATCCCCCAGCCAGGGCTTGTCTTTCAGTCCATAAGGATACCTGGTAGGGCCTCCGAGACGCAGATGAAACACCCCGGCGGTGAAGCTCTCCGCATGTGCAGCGTTTGGTGATTCATGTTTGAGCCTGTCTCTTAATGCAACCTTAAGTCCATCCATTGGTTTAAGCCCGCTGACCCATGCCCCTAGAAAAAGGATGGCAAGGGAGATGCGTGCCGGGATAAAGTTCATAATGTCATCGAGCCTTGCCCCTGCCCAGCCAAACTCTGAGTACTCCTTATTTTTATACCCTACCATAGAGTCCAATGTGCTTGCGACCTTAAAGGCCGACATGCAGCACAGGGCGGGTATGACGGAAGAAGACCCCAGAAGAAGTGCCACTATACCTCCCACCATATACCAGAAAAGGGGTGAAAGAAACCCATCAACAAGGTTTTCTGCCAGGGTCTCCATCGCCGCCCTGCTCACCCCCTCCCCATCCAGATAGCGGACATCTCGTCCCACCACCATGGCAATGTCTTCTCTGGCTTTGGTCAAATCACCTGTCTCCAATGCTCGGATCACGGGTCTTATGTGGACAATAAGATCCCTTAGGGCAAGGCATGAGTAACAGATGAAAAGATCAAAGCCCAATCCACACAACGGATGGAGCCCACGAAGGGCAAGGCTTATAAAAAGATACACTGCCAGAGTGACTATTTCGAGGATCAGGACCAGAATGACTCCCCCCCATTTTCCCTCCAGACCACTGTGTCTTAATACCTTTGAACAGAAGGAGATGCCGTGCCCGATGATCCTGACAGGGTGGTACCTGTAACGGGGATCGCCTATGAAGAGATCAAGTATAAATGCAAAAAAAATGACAGCGACTATTTGGAGCATGATACAATATGGGGTAGTGATCAGTGGTCAGTTGTCAGTTGTCAGTTGTGCTGGTAGCGGTTACAGGAAGTCACGCCTCACATCATTAGCCGTTCCAATGATCAGGGAAAGCAGCCATTAGGGAAATCAATTGGTCATTTTCCTCAGGTGCTCGAAGCCCCACGCGGAAGAAGTTGTCCTCAAGGCCGGGAAAGTTCCTGCAGTCTCTCAGGTAAACGCCGTTGGAAAGGAGGTGGCGCAACAGATCGTCCAGGCTGCCGGTCTTGGTCCACTGGCATAGGATGAAATTGGCTGACGGAGGAAATGGGATAACCCCGTCCTGTTCCTGAAGCCCCATAAAGATACGCGCGCGTTCCTTCGCCGTCACGGCACTGGTCTCCTGTTCATAATGGGAGCATCCCAAGAGGAGAGGAGCGATTCGATCTGCTACCCCATTTACAGTCCAGGGTTCTTTGGCCGCCCTA
>JAUUVE010000052.1 GCA_030589715.1 Desulfobacteraceae bacterium
CGGGTGACAATGTAGCGATGGATGTTACTTTGATTACGCCGATAGCCATGGAGAAGGAGTTGAGGTTTGCCATACGTGAAGGTGGAAGGACTGTAGGCGCTGGCGTAATTAGTGAAATTATTGAGTAGGGGACAAGAGAATGATTGCCAACCAGAAGATCCGGATTCGATTGAGGGCCTATGACCATAAATTGCTGGATCAGTCAGCCCTGGAGATCGTGGAAACGGCAAGTGAGACAGGGGCAAGAGTGGCCGGACCTATTCCACTTCCTACAGTCATTAATAAATACTGTGTCTTGAGATCTCCACATGTGGACAAGAAATCCCGGGAGCAGTTTGAAATAAGGACACACAAGCGTTTGTTAGATATCTTGGAGCCGACTCAACAGACGGTCGATGCACTTATGAAACTTGATTTGGCCGCAGGGGTGGATGTGGAGATCAAGCTGTAAGGGGTCTTAGGGGTGGTCCAAGTATATATAGACCGTCAAAGGCTGCCGGGGGCCCAAGGCTGGGACAGGGGAATTGGAGCCAAATTGATATGACCAACAAGATTTTTGGAAAGAAACTGGGAATGACAAGGCATTTCCTGGAGGAGGGCAAGAGCGTTCCGGTGACTGTCCTAAGGGTCGACCCCTGCGTAGTAACACAGGTAAAGACACAGGAAAAAGAGGGCTATAACGCAATCCAGGTAGGGTTTGAGCCGCAAAAGCAAGGCAGAATCAATAAGCCCCTGAGGGGCCATTTTGATAAGGCCACAAAGGGGGAATATTTTGCACATCTAAGGGAAATTCAGGTAGATGATTCGGGTTCTTTTGAACTGGGGCAAGAGATAAAATCAGATTTCATTAACGCAGGTGACAGGGTCCATGTGACCGGTATTAGCAAGGGTAGGGGATTTAGCGGGGTCGTCAAGAGATGGGGCTTTTGAGGGGGAAGAAAGAGCCATGGGTCCCGCTCACACAGGATTCCCGGCTCCATCGGATGCAGCGCTACACCAGGGAGAGTCCACAAAGGGAAAAAACTGCCTGGGAGGATGGGATATCAGCGTGTCACACTCAAGAATCTTCAGGTCATTGATGTAAGACCTGATCTGAATGTCATTTTGATAGGAGGGGCTGTTCCAGGAAGCTGTAATGGTTTCGTGGAGGTTCGTAAGGTCTGATCTGGTAATTATTGGGCCGATGATATCTTATCATCCCCCGTGTTCAAAGGATACTACAACTGATAAGCAATCAAACGGGAGAAGAGTTCGAGGCGTGAGATGACCGTTGTGGATGTCTATAATCTTCAAAATGAGAAGGTCTCCGAAGTAGAACTAAGTGCCGATATTTTTGAGATCCCAGTTAAGAATCATGTCCTTCATCAGGTTGTGGTAAACCAGCTTGCCACTCGTAGGGCTGGAACTGCCTCTACTAAGGGCCGTTCAGATGTGAAGGCATCTGGAAGAAAGCTCCATCGACAGAAAGGGATGGGCCGAGCCAGAGTGGGTGCTGCCTCTTCCCCTATAAGAAGAGGGGGCGGAGTAGCCTTTGGGCCGAGTCCACGTAAGTATGGCCAAAAGGTACCCAAGAAGGTGAGAAAGGCCGCGCTGCGAATGGCATTGACGGATAAGGTCCAGACAGGGCAGCTTATAGTGGTGGATAACTTCGAGCTTCCTGAGATCAAGACGAAGAGTTTTGTGGAAGTGATGAGGAATTTCCATGTAGATAAGGCTCTTATCATCACCCATGACAAACTGTTGAACCTGGAAAAATCCTCCAAGAATCTCCAGTGGGCGAAGGTAATGAGGCATGAAGGGCTAAATGTCTACGATATCTTGAGATATAACTTCCTTTTCTTGGAGCAGCCCGCTGTAAGGGCAATAGAGGAGAGACTGGTTTCGTAATGGATATCTATCAGGTCATAAAAGAGCCGCATACTACCGAAAAGGCTACGCATCAGAGAGAGTTTAACCAGGTATCCTTTAAAGTACATCCCCGGTCCAATAAGATAGAAATAAGGCAGGCCGTGGAGGCCCTTTTTGGGACAAAGGTCCTGGAAGTCAAGACCCTGAATGTGAAGGGAAAGCGCCGGCGGATGGGAAGGAACACTGGTAAGAAGGCCGATTGGAAGAAGGCGATTGTCACGCTAGCGCCGGGTGAAAAGATTCAAGCCTTTGAGGGGATGTAGATAAAGCCAGCCCACGGAGCATTGGGGAGGGCCCCCGTTGAAATTGGGAATTGCACATTGTGTGGTTAAGAGACGGAGCAGGAAATGGGCATAAAGACCAATAAGCCGACCTCACCTGGAAGGAGATTTCAGACCCATTCCACGTTCGAGGAGATAACACGCAAGAGACCCGAGAAAAAGCTAGTCAGGTCATTGAAAGAATCTGGTGGCAGGAATTCCATGGGCCGTATGACAGCGCGTCATCGTGGAGGCGGTCATAAACGGAAATATCGGCTGATTGATTTCAAAAGGGACAAGGACGGAATCCCCGCTGTTGTGGCATTTATCGAATACGACCCCAACCGCTCCTCCAATATTGCGCTGCTGCATTATGTAGATGGGGAAAAGCGGTATATCTTGGCTCCTCACCAGCTTAGGGTTGGTGATCGGGTGAAGTCTGGCCCTGATGCAGAGATCAGGATAGGTAATGCCCTCCTCTTAAAGGATGTCCCCTTGGGGACATATGTCCACAATATCGAACTCAATGTCGGGCATGGTGGGCAACTGGCCAGAAGTGCAGGGAGCTATGCCCAGTTGATGGCCAAAGAGGGAAAGTATGCCCAACTAAAACTGCCATCCGGTGAGGTGCGAATGGTCCTTCAGGGCTGTAAGGCGACCATCGGTCAGGTGGGCAATATGGACCATGAGAATATTGCCATAGGAAAGGCCGGTCGGAATAGATGGTTAGGAAAGAGGCCTCGGGTAAGAGGTGTTGCCATGAACCCGGTGGATCATCCCCATGGGGGTGGAGAGGGGAAGTCTTCGGGTGGGCGTCATCCTGTGACCCCTTGGGGTGTTCCTACAAAGGGTTATAGGACCAGGACCAGTAAGAAGAGCGACAAACTTATCGTGAAAAGGGCCAAGAAGTAATTGTAAGTCCGAAACTTCATGCATCTGAAATTCCTATTGTTGATGAGCCTGGTGGATGCGTGAGGCGCGTACCGTGTAACTTGCAGAAAAGGAGGATAAGACTTGCCAAGATCGCTAAAAAAGGGACCATTTGTTGATGGACATTTGCTTAGAAAGGTCCAGAAAGCGACTGAGACCCAAAGCAGAAAGATCATAAAGACCTGGTCGCGCAGGTCCACTATTCTCCCCGAGTTCGTTGGGTTGACATTTGCGGTACATAACGGCAAGAAGTTCTTCCCCGTATTCGTTGCTGAAGACATGGTCGGGCATAAGCTGGGGGAATTTGCGCCTACGAGGACCTTTTTTGCCCATGCCGGAGACAAGAAATCCAGGCTTAAGGGTAAAAAGAAATAGGGATCAGCTTTGGGCTTTGTCTGAAGGGGTGAAATGGAAGTAAAAGCAGTGGCAAGATTTGTCAGGATTTCACCCCGGAAGGTCCGTTTGGTCATGGATCGAATCCGGGGAAAAAAGGTGGAAGAGGCACTAAACATACTGTCTTTTGCGCCGCAGAAAGGTGCTCGCATATTGAAAAAATTACTCAATTCTGGGGTCGCAAATGCCTCAGAAAACTCAGGCCTAGATGTTGACACGCTCTATGTTATGCGGGTCTATGCAGATGAAGGGCCAACATTGAAGAGATGGCGGCCGCGGGCAAAGGGCAGTGCAACGAGGATAAGAAAGAGGACCAGCCACCTGACCATAGTGTTAGATGAGGTGTAGGGCACCAAAACTGACGATTTGGCACTTAGGAACTTATCTTTCTCTTTGGCAATCTTTTTGGCCAGCGGCACGATGATTTGATTGTATGTTGACTGGATGATCACACCGGAGGTTCATATTGGGACAGAAAGTTAATCCGATCGGTTTTAGACTGGGGATAAACAGGAATTGGGATTCCAGATGGTATGCGGGAAGGGAATACAGCGATTTTGTCTTGGAGGATTACAAGATCAGAAAGTTCTTAAAGGAGAAGGTCTTCCAGGCCGGGGTGGCAAGAATTGAGATTGAAAGGGCCGCCAACAAAGTCCGCATCCGCTTGCACGCTGCTAGGCCTGGTATAATAATAGGGAGAAAGGGTGCTGAGATCGAAAAAATAAAGAGAGACCTTGAGAAAAAGATCAATCGCGAGGTCATCATTGATATTCAAGAGGTTCGAAAGGCCGAGGTCGAAGCGCAGTTGGTGGCAGAGAACGTGGCCCTTCAATTGGTGCGACGAGTCGCGTTCAGGCGAGCTATGAAGAAGAGCGTTAGTGTTGCTATGAGGTTTGGTGCCCAAGGTATCAAGATTGCTTGTAGCGGAAGGCTGGGTGGCGCTGAGATGGCCCGTCGGGAATGGTATAGGGAGGGAAGAGTTCCGCTTCACACCATTAGGGCTAATATAGATTACGGTTTTGCAGAAGCATTCACAACATACGGAGTTGTTGGTGTGAAGGTAACGATATTCAAGGGTGAAATTTTACCTGACAAAGGTAAGAAGGAATAGGAACTGTTTATGCTGAGCCCAAAGAAGGTCAAGTTTCGCAAGAGACAAAGAGGAAGGACAAAGGGTAAGGCTTTCCGGGGCAGCACCTTGGAATTTGGCGACTATGGATTGCAGGCCTTGGAGTGTGGTCATATGACTGCCCAACAGATAGAGGCTGCACGAGTTGCGGTAACAAGGCATGTAAAGCGTGGCGGCAAGGTCTGGATCAGGGTTTTCCCGGACAAGCCGGTCGGGAAAAAACCGGCAGAGACGAGAATGGGTAAAGGCAAGGCCAGTCCAGATGGATGGGTAGCAGTGATAAAGCCAGGAAGGATTCTCTATGAGCTGGAGGGGGTTGAGAACAACATGGCCGCAGAGGCCTTCCGTTTGGCCGGCCATAAACTTCCATTTGCTACCAGATTTGTGACCAGGAGATCGTGAGCTTATGAAGGCCGAGGAGCTTAGGGAGTTAAGTGAGGAAGAGCTCAGGGAAAAGGAAAAGGAGACAAAGCAGGAGTTGTTTAACCTGAGATTCCAGAAAGCCACTGGACAACTGGGCAACACAGCTATGATTCCCAAGACAAAGAGAGACCTGGCACGAGTGAAAACAGTGATTAGGGAATTGGGAATTGCCAGGGCAAAGGGATAGTACGAGGTGGGGATGACAGAGAGAGGATTGCGAAAAAGACTGACAGGGACAGTTGTCAGGAACCAGATGAATAAGACCGCCCTGGTTTTGGTAGAACGCTTAACCAGACATGGAAGTTACAAAAAATATGTCAGAAGGCGCGCCAAATATATGGCCCACGACCCAAAGGATATGTGCCAAATTGGGGACAAGGTAAGGATTATTGAAAGTCGCCCTATCAGTAAGAGGAAACGATGGCAGGTTATTGATATTATCGAGAAAGCCAACGGCTAAAGCTGAACAGTCTCTGGCAAGACTATAGGCGTACAAAAAACATTTTGGGGTTATTATTTCCCTCTTTGGATAAGGCATAAGGAGCCTGGTACGGCTGATACTTGAAAATCGAAACTTGAAATTTGGGGATATTTCGACATTTCTTGGGGTTATCGAGTTTTCAGCCCGCCCTGGCTTCCGGCTCGTAGCGCGTACGGCTCGGAGAGTGCGACTGGATTTGGCCACTCTGCCTTCCCCAGTGCTCTCTTTCTGTACACCTTTCTTTTTAGCGTCATTTGGGTGATCAGGTCTGGGCCAGGGTTTCAAATTTCCAGTTTCTCTCAGCAACAGCGACAGAACCTTGTTTAAAGATCGTATCCTAGATTACCCCAAAGACTTTTTCTTGAAAGCTATAGCGAGGGTGAATCGGAGCCGGGAAAATGATACAGACTCAAACCATATTGAGGGTGGCTGACAATTCAGGAGCCAAATTGATCTCCTGCATAAAGGTGCTGGGAGGGTCCAAGCGGAGATACGCAAGTATTGGCGATGTTATAGTTGTAACGGTAAAAGAGGCGATGCCAAACTCCAAGGTCAGGAAGGGAGATGTTGTTCGAGCAGTTGTTGTCAGGACGGCAAAGGAGATCCGAAGGAGTGATGGGTCTTATATCAAGTTTGACGATAACTCAGCCGTGTTGATCAATCAGCAACGTGAGCCCATCGGGACAAGGATTTTTGGGCCAGTAGCAAGGGAGTTGAGGGCAAAGAGGTTTATGAAGATCATCTCATTAGCCCCGGAGGTGCTCTAGTCTCAAGCCCCACATTACCTGACTGATAACAAAGATAATAGCAAATATGCCGAGATTGGGAGCATCAAAAGTGAGGAAGAAACATCCTAAAATTAAAAAGAATGACAAAATTATTGTTATTGTTGGAAAAGAAAAGGGTAAGATCGGCACGGTCTTGAAGGTGGACTCTGAGAAAGAGCGTGTGATTGTTGAGAAAGTAAATATGGTTAAGAGGCATTCCAGACCCAGCCAGCAGACTGGCCAGGGAGGAATCATTGAGAAGGAAGCACCGTTACATATCTCCAAGGTAATGATGATTTGCAATAAGTGCACTGAGCCAACAAGGATTGGAAAGCGTATACTAGTAGATGGCTCCAAGGTTCGCGTCTGCAAGAAGTGCGGTGAACCCATGGATGAGTGAAGCTGTTCAGGAGGTAGTATTGTCCCGACTGAAGGATAGATACCAAACAGAGGTTGTACCCGCCATGATGAGGGAGTTCGGATATAAGAGTATCATGGCGGTCCCTCGGATAGAAAAGACCGTGTTAAACATGGGCTTGGGAGAGGCCATCCAGAATATCAAGACACTTGATTCCGGAGTCGAGGAACTTAGCCTAATCGCTGGCCAGAGGGCAGTTGTGACAAAGGCCAAGAGGTCAATTGCAGGATTCAAGCTTCGCCAAGGAATGCCTATAGGATGCATGGTAACCTTACGGCGTGAAAGGATGTACGATTTCGTGGACAAGCTTTTCAATGTGGGCTTTCCAAGGGTGAGGGATTTTAGAGGACTCTCGGACAAGATCTTTGATGGCCGTGGCAATTGCTCAACAGGGATCAAGGAGTTTATTGTCTTTCCGGAAATTGACTATGACAAGATAGAGAGGATGAAAGGCCTGAATATCTCCATTGTAACAACAGCGAAGACCGATGCAGAAGGTCTTTTCTTATTGAGGCAATTGGGGATGCCTTTCCGTACCTAAGTTAGCCGAGTTTAGGGAGGTTATATTGGCTAGACAGTCGCTTATTGTTAAGGCTCAAAGGAAACAAAAATTCTCGACCCGGCAATATAATAGGTGTCCCGTTTGCGGGCGGAGCAGGGCCTTTATACGGAAATTTGGGATCTGTAGAATCTGTTTTAGGAATATGGCCTTGAGGGGTGAGATCCCAGGGGTGGTTAAATCAAGTTGGTAAGACCTTTTCGGATTATCATTGAGAAGGGTTATAAGGAGCAGGCGAATGACCATGACCGATCCTATTGCGGATATGTTGACGAGAATCAGGAATGCCGTGAGGGCCTCTCATGAACTGGTGAATATTCCTAATTCGAAATTGAAGATCAACATAGCCAAGGTTTTAAAATCCGAAGGCTATATCAAGAATTTCAGGATTGTTTCTGATGGTCGACATAGGTTCATAAGAATTTTTTTGAGATATGATGAGGATGGAGTCCCTGTAATCGGCGGACTCAAGAGGGTTAGCAAGCCAAGCTGTCGGATCTATGAAAGGGCTGAAAGGATCCCAACGGTCTTAGATGGTTATGGAATCAACATTGTTTCCACATCGAAAGGTATAATGACGGATAGAGAGGCCAGGAAAAAGAAAGTCGGTGGAGAGGTCCTCTGTTCGGTGTGGTAGATACTTAGCTAATGCCTAACCCATTTTAGAGCTGGAGGTTATGAATGTCTCGCCTAGGCAAAAGGCCTATTTCGATACCAAAAGATGTTGAGGTCAAACTTGAAGGCGACCTCCTCAGAGTGAAAGGACCAAAGGGCGAACTCAGGCGACGGGTTCATCCCAAGGTTCAGGTGGATATGGATGGTGACAAAATCTCTGTTTCAGTGGCTGATGGGAGCAGGGAATCAAGATCCCTTCACGGCCTTTTTGCGGTCCTGATCAACAACATGGTGACTGGCGTCACAAAGGGGTTTGAGAGAGTTCTCGAGATTTCGGGCGTTGGATACAGGGCTGTGGTCAATGGGAGGACGGCTGTTTTTAACCTAGGATACTCGCGCCCTATAGACTTCGAGTTGCCTGATGGGGTGGACGCAAAGATAGAGAAGTCCAAGATCATTTTAACGGGGATCGACAAGGAACTCCTGGGAATGACCGCTTCGAAGATCAGGAATCTTAGAAGGCCCGAGCCTTATAAGGGGAAGGGGATCAAGTACGCGGAGGAGATGATCCGGAGAAAGGCCGGAAAGACAGGTGCTGTCAAGTAATGGGCCTTTATCGCAGAAGGTAAAATGTTTGGGTCCTAATTTTACGGAGGTTAAGGGGTCACCAAGATGGGTGTTTTTGGCAGATCAGATGCAAGGGCGAAGAGACAAAAAAGGGTGCGGAAGAAGATCCGTGGGACCTCTGATAAGCCCCGGCTATGTGTTTTTAGGAGTGCGAGGCATATTTATGCCCAGATCATAGATGATAATACAGGTAGGACCTTGGTGGAAGCCTCTTCATTATCCAAAGGGCTTGCCCCGAAGATTGGAAGGAACGGCGGTAACAAAAAAGGGGCGGCCTTGGTGGGTGCTTCTGTTGCTGACCGGGCGCTCGAGAATGGGGTCAAGAGGGTTGTGTTTGACCGAAACGGGTTTCTATACCATGGACGCGTAAAGGCCCTTGCTGGGGCGGCGCGTGAGTGCGGGCTGGAGTTTTGAGGAGGGATAGATCCAATGTTTAAGCCAGAGGATGAAGAGCAGTTAATAGAGAAGGTGGTCCATATCAACCGGGTGGCAAAGGTAGTGAAGGGGGGACGTCGGTTTAGTTTTAGCGCTATCGTTGTGGTGGGAGATGGCAAGGGCACAATTGGGACTGGACTTGGAAAGGCGAATCAGGTCCCTGACGCCATCAGGAAGGGCATTGAAAAGGCCAAAAGGGACATGAAGGAGATTTGCCTGTATGAGACATCCATCCCCTATAAAGTGATCGGGGAGTCAGGTGCGGGTCGTGTACTATTGAAACCTGCGGGTCCCGGTACTGGTCTGATTGCGGGTGGTGCAGTGCGCGCAGTCCTAGAGGCGGCTGGGGTCCAGAATATACTCACAAAGTGTCTAGGTTCCCATAACCCCCATAATATTGTGAGGGCAACAATGAGGGGCCTACGGTCACTCAGGACCCCCGAAGAGATTGCCCGACGCAGGGGCAAGACAGTTGAAGAAATGGTAACTTGAGTCGATTGGGTAGAGACAGTATTGGCTATGGCTAAGACTATTAAAGTAACTCTTGTAAAGAGTGCAATAGGCAGGAACAAGAAGATTGGCCAGACCCTGAGGGGTTTAGGCCTGACACGGCTGAACAAGACAGTCGAGCTTGAGAATACTCCGGCCATAAGAGGGATGATCAATAAGGTGTTGTTCCTAGTAAAGATTCACTGAGGTCCTAATAGGTGTAAAAAAGTGAAAATCCATGATCTTTCACCTGCTGAGGGTTCGAGAAAAGGGAAGAAGAGGGTAGGAAGAGGTCCAGGTTCCGGACACGGAAAGACTTCTTGCCGAGGCCACAAAGGGCAGAAGGCACGTTCTGGAGGCGGGCCACGCC